>JBFESM010000074.1:0-8202 GCA_041548445.1 Methanothrix sp.
GTCACGGCCCTCAACAGGATAAAGGCCACCTGGGGCATCCCCTACTTGATCACGCTCCACAGCACCGAATGGGGCAGAAACGGGAACAACTTCAGCTACGATGGCGTGCCCAGCGAGATCGCCCACCGCGAATGGCTCTCCGGCTACGAGTCGGCGATGGTGATCACCACCACCCAGAGGATGAAAGACGAATTGATGATGCTCTACCAGATTCCAGGGGAGAAGATCGAGATCATACCCAACGGCCTCATCATCGGAAGCTTCAGGCGGTCCGTCGACCCCGGAAGGGTCAAGGAGAGGCACGGCATTCATCCTCTCGCCCCGGTGGTCCTCTTCTGCGGCAGGATGAACTACCAAAAAGGGCCCTGCATCCTGGTGGAGGCCGTTCCCCACGTCCTCGCCAGCCACTGGGATGCGAAGTTCGTCTTCATCGGCGACGGTGGCATGAGACAAGAATGCGAGCGGCGGGCCCGGGAATTGGGCATCGAGGGGTCCTGCGTCTTTCTGGGGTACACCCCCAGCAACGTCAAAGAGGAGTGGATGAACGCCTGCGACATGATATGTCTACCCAGCAGAAACGAGCCCTTCGGGATAGTGGTCCTGGAGGGGTGGGATGTTGGAAAGCCCGTCGTCGCCACCGACGCCATCAGCATAATCAAGAACTTCGAGGACGGCCTCCTCGCCTACATCCAGCCCGAGTCGATAGCCTGGTGCATCAACCGGCTCCTGGACAACCCCGAAGAGATGGAACGGCTCGGCCGGTCCGGAAGAGAGCGGCTCGAGAAGGAGTTCACCTGGGACGAGATCGCCAGGGAGACCGAAGATGCCTACGAAAAGGTTTTGAAAAAGAAATAAAAGGCACGATCAAAACGTCTCTTTTTTGCCCTTTTTTTGCACATTTCTATCCTTGAGCGTGCATCAGGGATATTATCAGGTCGTGAACCTGCTCTGGACGGGCGACCCCCTCAAGAAGGTGGTAGGACCTTCCCCTTGGCGTCGATACGGTCTTGCCGCCCCCGGCGCCGATCATCGCCCTCGTCCCCACGGCTGCGCCCGCCATGCTGAAGTCGTCGCCCAGGCCCAGGCCCGAAGCGGTGATGGGGATTATCGTTCCAAAGTTGAATATCTTTCCCGGGAAGGACTGCTCCACCACCAGGTCGTGTATGTTCTTGTAGAGGAGGGTTCTGCGGTGGACCCCGAGATGGCCCGACTCCATTATCAGCCTCCAGTTGGTGATGTAGTATCGGTGAGACCTGCGGTGCTCCTCCGTTCCCAGGATCCCGAGGACGCCGAAAGCGGTAAGGATGTGATTTTGGTCCGCAAACCAGAGAAGGCCCTTTGCCTCCAGAAAAACCGTGTACTCCAACTGGCCCGGAAGGTAGAAGGCGAGAAGCCCCGGAATCGCCAGGGCGAAGAGCCACCTCCAATTGATCCTGAAAAGGGCGATCAGAACCGCCGGCACGAGGATTGAGAGCCACCAGAGGACCCGGGCCGAGGTCTCGGGGCCCATATCCAGAATCTCGATCCTGGGACCGGAGGCGAAATATACCCCCACCAGGGCGAGGTAGACCCAGATCCCGTAGAGCCGGTAAAAGGCCAGAGGGTGCGGCCGAAGGGCCCGGATCATCTCTTCGCCTTTCTGGAGCTTGGGTGACACGCACCTGGTTTTGAGGCGATCAGATAAATAACCCTTCCGTCGTGATATGCTGAATGACCGATGGGGTTTAGGGAACGCTGGTGGATTGACCGAAAGGTTCAAAAACAGGAAACACGTGGGAGGCAATCGCACCTTTTCGTGCCTCGGTGGCTTAGCTGGCATAGCGCGTCCTTGGTAAGGACGAGGCCGTGGGTTCAAATCCCACCCGAGGCTTGATACTTTTTTCGCTACCTTTTCAGCAAACGTCAATCAGTTATGCATGTATAATTATTCAAATCAATAGAAAGGATCTGCGAAGTCGGGAATATCCAGATACGCTGTTGCAAGACAAAAAGGATCGTTAACTTTCAAATGTTTTTTGAAAATAATAGTATGATCTGACGTGCCGAAGCACGTCAAACCATAAATCGGCTTCCGACGTTAGATTACGATTATGGAGCACCCAGCGTTGGCGCGAGCCAGCTGAGTTCCCTCCTCATCGTAGCTCACCACACAAGCTGTGTTGTAGATGTAAGAACGACCCCTCTTCTCACCGTTGACATCACCCAGGTCCACATCGTATTCTGCGGTGGGGGACGCAGATTCTCCACCCTCAAGATCGCCTACTTCTATCATCTCCGTCTCAGAGAAATACCAGACTTCAACGTCGTAAAGAGTTCCGGTGCCGGTGTTATCAACGTCGAAGGTGAAGGTGACGGGGTCACCCCCCGAAGCAAATACAGGATCTGCGTTTGCCAGAAGGGTTAGCGAGTAGGTCTCGTCTGCCGATGCCGCATTTACATTTCTACAGGTGTTATAAAGATACTATTAGAAACTTGCGATGTTCGCTAAGGTGTAGATCTGCAAGTGTAATCGCATATACGATTATTACGATTCCTGATATTAAGCAAACGAAAAATCTGGTCTCTTGCATACGATTCTTGGCTGGCCAGCCAAAGAAATATAGTCAAACTGCGTGCGGCCACCCCGCCCTAAAGGGCAGGGTATGCTTCGGGCCGCACGCCCGGTTTTCGTGAATTCCGAAATCGTCGAGTCTTCGTTGCCCAGATTCCCTTGATCTGCACGAATGAAACTCTGCTTTCGGTTTCCCCTGAGATTCCTTAATATAGTGCTTGATTGTGTCAGCAGTCACCGATGTTTTATCGATTTAAAGGAGTATAAAAAACAATCGATGGTTCACTTCATCCCCGACCTAAAGGTCAGGGTATTCGTGACCCTCCGCACACCCGAAGTAATAAATGTATACAGTATACACTAATGTATAGATTCACAATTGTATTCGAATATATGATAATTTATGAATCTCAGATTTAAGACGAAAAGAGTTCGTATTTATACGATTACGGACCGAAAGTCCAATATACAATAATAAGTTTATAATTTTATCTATTATTTTGAATTGTATTTTACCGCCGCCAAAAAGTTCAAAATGTCACCTTTTGAATTGTTAGGTCGAACCTGACGTTGTGGCTCGGGAGACTCGCGAAAGCTCGAAGATCACGTATATATCGACCGCAATACGCGGCGATATTTGGCACGTCGGAATATTCACCTTTACAAATGACGTTCTTTGATCGGCCTGAAATGGCTTCATCATCCCCCTGTTCGGCACCATGATAAAACAAAATCTTTAAATATAAGGTAACTGCCTAGTACTAACTACAAGTTAGTATCCGCAGATGTGCGAATCTGCTGAGGTGTGAAAACCCATCTGTGAAAAAGGGATGACATTGAGATGATAGTCGAAAGTTCGTCACACCAATCCCAAAACCGCACCATATGGCAGTCAGGTCAAACTATGCGGATAGGTTGAAATAAAAAGATATTGATATTGTATGAGGATTGATATGGCAGAGGAGTACACGCTCAAAGTGGGTGAAGCCCGTCCTTCCGATGTAGGAAGAGGAATTGCGAGGGTCGATCAGGCCGTCCTCTACAACGCCGGGTGGCAGGCGGGAGATGTTCTTGGTATAGTGGGCAAGAAGAAGACCGCAGCCCTTCTTCTGCCCGGATATCCCGAGGATACCGGGACCGGGATCGTCCGCCTTGACGGAAACATCAGGCGAAACGCCGGCGTGAGCATAGACGACAGGGTGCCGGTGAAGATAATAAGGTCGGCTCCCGCGGGCAAAGTCGTATTCGCGCCGACGGTCCCCCTCAGGATCACCGGAGGCGAGGAGTACCTTCGCAGATACCTGGACGGAAGGGTCCTCACCAGGGGAGACATAATCGAGATCAGCGTGATGGGCAGAAAGATTGAGCTTGTGGCAACCAAGATCTCTCCAGCTGCAGACGCCGTGATAATCGGCGACAGGACCGGTATCGAGATCAGCGAAAAGCCCGCGAAAGAGGAGAGGGCGATACCGAGGATCACCTACGAGGACATCGGCGGCCTCGGACCCGAGATCAAGAAGATCAGGGAGATGATCGAGCTTCCCATGAAGCATCCCGAGCTCTTCGAGCGGCTGGGCGTCGAGGCTCCAAAGGGCGTCCTTCTCCACGGCCCACCCGGAACCGGAAAGACCCTTCTCGCAAAAGCTCTCGCCTCGGAGACTAACTCTCACTTCCAGACTCTTAGTGGCCCTGAGATCATGTCCAAGTACTACGGCGAGTCCGAGCAGAAGCTCCGCGAGATCTTCAAGGAGGCCGAAGAGGAGGCGCCTTCGATCATATTCATCGACGAGATCGACTCGATCGCCCCCAAGAGAGAGGAGGTCACAGGCGAGGTCGAGCGCAGGATCGTCGCTCAGCTTTTGGCGGTGATGGACGGCCTTGAGTCCAGAGGCAAGGTGGTGGTCATAGGCGCGACCAACAGGCCCGACGCCCTCGACCAGGCTCTGCGAAGGCCCGGAAGGTTCGACCGCGAGATCGAGATCGGCGTCCCGAATAGGGAGGCGCGGCTCGAGGTCCTCCAGATCCACGCTCGAGGGATGCCTCTTGCAGAAGACGTGAACATCGATAAGCTCGCCGACATCACCCACGGATTCGTCGGAGCCGACATCGCAGCTCTCGCGAGAGAGGCAGGGATGAGGGCTCTAAGAAGGATCGTTCCGGAGCTGGACCTGGATGTGGAGAGCATACCCGTTGAGATCCTTAACAAGATCGAGGTCGAAAACGAAGACTTCGTGGACGCCCTCCGGGAGCTTGAGCCGAGCGCGATGCGCGAGGTCCTGGTGGAGTCGCCCAACGTTCACTGGGACGATATCGGCGGCCTAAAGGACGTCAAGCAGGAGCTGATGGAGTCGGTGGAGTGGCCTCTCGCCTACGCCAAGCTCTTCAGCCACATGGCGGCAATCCCGCCCAAGGGGATAATGCTCTACGGCCCCCCGGGCACGGGAAAGACCCTCATGGCAAAAGCCGTGGCCACCGAGAGCCAGGCGAACTTCATCTCCATCAAGGGCCCAGAGTTTCTCTCGAAATGGGTCGGCGAGTCGGAGCGGGCGGTGAGGGACATCTTCAGGAAGGCAAGGCAAGCCGCGCCCACCGTCCTCTTCTTCGACGAGATGGACTCGATCGCGCCCGCGAGGGGAAGTGGCTCTAGCGACTCTCACGTCACCGAGAGGATGATCAGCCAGATCCTCTCGGAGATGGACGGCCTTGAGTCGCTCCACAACGTCGTTGTGATCGCCGCCACCAACCGGCCCGACATCATCGATCCAGCGCTCCTGCGGCCAGGCAGGTTCGATCGGATGGTCGAGATCGGTATGCCCGACCAGGAGGCAAGGCTGGACATCCTGAAGATCCACACCGAGAAGAGGCCGCTGGCTGAAGACGTCGACCTCGCGTCGATCTCGAAGCGGACCGACGGCTACTCGGGCGCAGACCTTGCGTCCGTCTGTAACGAGGCCGTGATGCTGGCGATAAGAGAGTACGTCCTCGGCGGAAAGCCCCAGGAAGACGAGGAGATCAATAAGTACAGGATCGAGGGCAAGCACTTCGAGGAGGCCCTCAAGAAAGTGAAGCCCAGCAAGAAGGAGAGAGACTCCTACAGCAAGTTCGCGGAGGTCGCCTGAGGCGGGCACTGAGGCCGGTTCGAGAACCGGCCCTCGTCTCCCCTCTCTTTTCTCTGCTCCGTGTTCTTGCCGTTTTTATATCCTGCCAGGTCTATAGTTTCGTGGCAACGACTGCAAATTCGTCATTTTCCGGGTCGAACGGCGAGCCGGCAACATCCGAATAAAAGCCTTCAACGGCAAACCCGCATTCCGCAAACTCCCTCTCCAGGGCTTCGGGAGTGAAATACTGCAACCAGTTATAGACGGTTCGCGTGCGATCGGCTTCAATAAGCGTATACTTGTCAAGAATCACCTTTTCGCTCTGGTACTTGAAGGTGTTTAGAAACCCGTAATACTTGTTCGGAGACCAGAATCCATTCAGAAGGTTCGCCTCGTAGATCGCCGTCTCTTCTCGTCCTTCGAAGGCCGCCAATGAATACACATCGAGAAGAACCGAACCGCCGGGCTTAAGCATCTTGTGGAACTTTTTCAGCATCTGCTTTCTCTGGACGGGACTTAAGGCGCAGAAGTCGCACATGATCATCAGGATCAGATGAAAGCGATCATCTGTTTCAAACTCCAGGTAGTTCTGATTAACATAGCGGATGGATGATCCGTCCATGGTTGCGATTTCCTCGGCATACTGAATAGACCTATTAGAGAAGTCTATCCCTGTCACATCCGCCTGTCCCTGAGCAAGCCTCGTCGCATAAAGCCCCGGGCCGCAGCCGAAGTCGGCGATCTTGACTCCCGCGCCGACGTTGAAGCGGGATGCGATCCATTCAACGGAGCGGTTGATGAATTCCGCCTTTCGGGACGAGACGTCGATCTCCTCGTTCAGGTGGAACGCGAGCATCTGCTCTGATGTGTGCTTATCGGTCCACAAGTCACTCGCCGTGTAAAACTCAAAGGGTTCAGGACGGGCGTTGATCTTCTCCAGCTCTTCAAACATTTAAGGCCTCAGATTTTTTGTTACAAAGATTGACCAGGCGAAAGATGGCGGGTGATGAAATGAAAAGGTTTTCCACCTTCGCCGGTGATGCCCACGAAATTCCAAAAATCCGAATTCATCGAACGGTTCATCGAACGGTTCATCGAACGGTTCATCGGCGGTTCTTCGGCCCCATCTTCGGTTCTTCGGCCCCATCTTCGGTTCTTCGGCCCCATCTTCGGCCCTCTATTCTCTCCAGTTCTCCTCTCCCCTGCCCTGTTCTTATTGTTCTTATGTAACTTGAGGAAAAGATTTAACTGGCCGGGTTACATAAGACGCAACCTTGATCCCCAAATATATCCTGGACGAGTTGGCCGAGGAGGACCTCCCTCACCTCCTGGAGGTCAGGGATTACCTCGATCGGCTGATAAGAGATCGCGAAGAATCTCCCGAAGGGGGCGGCCACAAAGCCGAAACTGGAGAGGGGAGGACGGGTTCCGTCACTTACAGGCAGGAGTGGGTATACTGCGGCAAGGACTGCAAGACGTGTCCCCACGGCCCCTACTGGTACTGCTACTGGAAGGAGGACGGCAAAACCCGGACGAGGTACATCGGCAAAGTCCTCAAGGAGGTTGAGCTTTGAATTTAAGGTGCGTTTTCGTTCTGGCGCTGGTCCTCTCGATCTGTCTTTTGTGCGGGTGCATATCCACCGACGAGCAAGCTTCTTCGGAAGAAACGGGCAAGGTCAACGTCGTCGCCACCACCGTTCCCCTGGGCCACTTCACAAAGTTGGTGGGCGGGGATCTGGTGACGGTCGCGGTTCTGGTTCCGCCGGGAACGAACCTTCACACCTTCGAGCCGTCGCCGTCCCAACTGATGGAGGTGGAGGATGCAGACCTCTACGTCAAGAACGGAGCGGGCCTTGAGATCTGGATGGAGAGGATTATCCAGGCCAGCGGGGATATGCTCGTCGTCGACTCCTCCAACGGAGTGGAACTGATAAAGTCGACCGACGATCACGACCACGGCGCCCATCTGGACGATCATGGCGTTCATGAGGATATACTGACGGCAGACCCCCACATCTGGCTCTCGCCGAAGAACGCCATGATCATCGTCGATAACATATGCGAGGGCCTTATCGAGATCAATCCCGACGGCGCCGATATTTATCAAAAGAACAGGGACTATTATCTCGGCGAGCTTGCAGAGCTCGACTCCGAGCTGAACTCGACCTTCTCGCAGACGGAAAAGAAAGAGTTCATCGTCCTCCACCCCTCCTGGAGCTACTTCGCTCGGGACTACGATCTCGTCCAGGTGCCTATCCTCGAAAGCGAGAAGGAGCCCGGACCCAGGTACCTCGCCGAGATCGTCGAGGTCGCCCGCGAGAAGAATATCACCACCATCTTCGTCGACCCCAACTTCAACCCGAAATCGGCGGAGATTATAGCAAGGGAGATCGACGGCGGGGTCGTGCCCCTCGATCCCCTCGCTGAAGACTACATCGAGAACATGAGGCATGCGGGCCGAGAGATCGCCTCCAGCCTCGAAGACTGAGCTGAGATCGGAAAAAAGGAGCCAGCAGAAAAAATGACCAGGCCTGATCCCGTATCCATCGAGAA
>JBFESM010000075.1:0-8180 GCA_041548445.1 Methanothrix sp.
GAGGCGCTTCATCACCTTGACGTTCGCCTCGATCTCGTCTATGGGGATGTGGCCCGGCCCCTCGACGATCGTCTGGACCCCGAAGTCGTGGGCCTTGTCTGCAAGCTCGCTGTTGATTATCAGCTCCTGGATCTGGGCCCGGTCGGTGGCGTCGTGGACGGCTCCCGCCCTCATGCCGTTTCCCATGCTGAGGGTGACCTCATGCTCTTTTAGGATCTCCAGGAGGTAGTCGAAGTCGCTGTAGAGGGGGTTTTCCTTATCGTTGTGGAGCATCCAGGCGACCATGAAGGCCCCGCCTCGGCTGCAGAGGCCGCCGTACCGGACTCCCTGCCGCTTGATCCTCTCGATGCAGATCCTGTTGATCCCGGTGTGGATCGCCATGAAGTTTGTTCCCAGCTTCGCCTGCTCTTCTGTGACCCTGAATAGGTCGTCCTCGGTCATATCGACGCCAACGCCGTACTTCCTTATCGCCTCGATGAAGGCCTGGTAGAGAGGAACGCTCCCGACGGAAAGGCTCGTGTTCTCGACAACCCTCTTTCTGATATCGAAGAAGTCGCCACCGGTGGATAGCTCCATCAGGGTGTCGGCACCCGCCTCCTCGGCGACCCTAGCTTTCATGATCTCCATCTCGACGTCGACTATGTCGCTGCTGGTGCCGACGGTGGCGTTCACCTTCGTCTTTAGCCCCTTTCCTATCCCACAGAATCGAACGTCTCGATAGGGGCTGACCGGGATCACGATCTTGCCGCTTGCTATCCCCCGCCTTATGAATTCGGAAGTCTTGCCCTCGTCTTTTGCCACGATCTCCATCTCAGGAGTGATCTTTCCGGCTTTTGCCTCTTCGATAAGTCCCATTGAATCATCACCTCTGATTTGTCCTGGAAAAGTCGTATTTAAAGTTGGCCGAAAAGCCGGTTTGATTTGATGTAAAGTTGTTCGATTCATTCTGTGAGGATCGAGACTGATGAGAAATTCAGAAAGAAATTTCATTCTTATAAGATAAATACAGATGGTCTGAGATTTCGGCGAAGTAGTCCGTGATCTTGATCGTCATCCCCGCCTGATTATCCTGAAGATCAGGACGGCGCCGATGAGGTTTATCGCCAGGATAAGAGCAGCGGCGACGAATTTTCGGCTCTTTCGCTCGAAGATCGAAGGTTTTGTCTCTATCGAGCTTTGAGAGGAAACAGAGGTCAGATCGAGGAACTGGTCCCCGGAGAGGTATACGGAAGCTTCCCTTCCGCCTGATTTCACGGAGTACGAGCCGCGATCCAGGTTCCTGAAGACGTATTTGGAATCGCCGGTGGCCCGGGCCACGAGGTCGCCATTTTTGCGAACCTCGACATCAGCCACCTTCCCGGCATCGACCTCGAGGTCGCACCAATTTGAGACGGGGATGACCCGACCCTCGGATAAGGGCAGATCCGGGCTCAAACCGAGGAGGTCCAGAAGGGTGGGGACCAGGTCCATCTCCGACCAGTTCCCGGCCAGGACGAGGTCGCACGTCCCCGGTCCGATAAATACCGCAGGGACCCTGACCGACTCGGTCCGGGACGAATATTTGGCGGAGGAGTGGCCGCCTTTGCCCTTTTCGGAGGTAAAGGACATGCCGTGGTCGGCGGTGATCAGAAGAAGCACCCCATTCAATTCACACGCCTCGATGAGCCGTCCAAGAGGCGCGTCCAAGCCCGAGCTCGTATCGACGTACCCCTGGGGCCCGAGGTGATGTCCGGCGCTGTCGACGGCCCCGACGTTCACGATCAACAGGAAGGGGCGCGATCCCATCGCGGAGACTACGTCGGAGGCCGCATCCAGCCCCCAGGCGTTGTATCCCACGTACCCGGGAACGCCCCTCTCCTGGTTGTAGAGGGGAAAGCAGTCCCTCCAGACCGCGAAGAGATCGGCAAGGTCGGAAGGAAGGTCCGCCCTTGAGCCCACCAAAGGCTCCGCTCCCCAGAGGGAATTGTCGTCGAAGAAGATGATTCCGTCCTGCTCCAGGACCATGCCGATCGAATCGCCTCGCTGGAGGAGGGCGAGATTGAGAAGGCCCTTCTCCCTGGCGACGTCGAAGATCGTCGCCTCCGGAGTTACGAGGTTTGCGGGATCAGCCCAGGGGCAGCCTGTGACCAGAACCGAGTGGCTCTGCCCGGTCTCCGGGACGGGAACCGATACGTTCAGAACTCTCGCGCCCTTCCCGGTCAGGTTGAATAGAAGTGCGGAGCCAAGGGGGCTTTCGTCGATGGCCTGGGCTTCAAGCTCTGGGTAGACGTAGCTTGACCCCATCCCGTCGACTACGAGCAGGACGGCTCCATGAGGATGGTCGGCCTCGCCCACCCGGACCTCGGTCAGGGGGCGGGCCGATCCAGCCAGGATGATGAGGACGAGCAGGGTGAAGAGAAGGCGCATCTTAGAAGTCGGTCATCACCCTGTACTGATCTATCTCCGTCTGCTTCAGCTCTGCGAGGAACTGCTCGGCAGCGTCTTTGATGTCCTTGGACCCCGTAATCGCTCTGCCGGTGACCACGATGTCGGCGCCGGACTTGAGCGCCTCGGCCACCGTATCGACCCTGATTCCGCCAGCGACGGCCACCAGGATCTTTCGGTCGGTGTCCACAGCCATCTTCTTGATGTCGGCTATGACCTCCCAGTTGTGCTTCTCGGCCTCCTGATCTATCGCTCTATGCATCTCCACCACGTCCGGCAGGGCCGAGAGGGACCGAAGGACCGACAGGGGGTCGGAAACGTTCAGCATATCGATTATAGAGTAGATGCCGGTCTTTCTCGACTCCCTGATCGCAAGTTCGATGGTCTTTGTGGGGGCGAGACCCGATATAACGACGGCGTCAGCGGTGGCGTCGGCGGCGAGCCTGACCTCCAGGTTGCCGGTATCGAGGGTCTTGAGGTCGAGGACCACAAAGGAACTCGGCCGCACGTTCCTGATCTCCTTTACCACCGAGGCCCCGAACTTCTTGACGAGGGGCGTGCCCACCTCGATGATAAGATGGTCGCTATCCGGAAGCTGCGAGAGAACTCTGCGAACGACTGCGAGGTCCACCAGATCCAGCGCCACCTGGAGATAGGGCGGGTCCCAGAGCCTGATAACCCGAAAGCCCATGATCGGGTGGGTGGACCTGTCCTTCTCGTAGAGGACGGTATCGATGTCCGGGAAGCTCTCCATCGCCCTCTTGACCGCGAGCTTCGTTGCGCCATAGTTGTACCTGTAGATGGCGTCGTAGTCCCGGGCCTGGGGGTGGATGAAGACGCTGACGATCAAAACCAGATTCTCGACCTCGGCCTTGGGGATCACTCCCTCGGCGACGGAATCTGCCACCGCCTTGGCGACGGCGGTCTGAGCAGGCCCGAATATCTGAGCGGCCTGGTCCATGTTCTTCACTGTAACCTTCGGCACTATCAGGGTGGCGGGCTTCGGCGGCAAGTTGGGCCTTATCACCGAAAGAAGCGGTGTGTGTCCCGCTGAGAGCTGGGCAAGGCCGTTTGCAAAGGCCGCCCCCACAGGTCCATCTTTGTCACCAATTAATAGATCAATATGAGCGATTTCGGGCTCGTCCCCTATCAGCGCCTCTCCTATCAAAAACAAGCGTTCACCTCAGCAGCGAAAAACATCTCGCCGGTATTAATCCTTTTGCACAGGCCCAAGAGATCACCTGACAGCGGATGAGGAGGGGACGAGGGCGAGATGCTCTGGTTGCGTGGCCCTCAGATAACCTGCCAGTAGATGAGTGGGGCGAGGGCGAGAAGCGTCAATCCCGTCGCCAGCCTGATCCCGGCCCGATGGTCCTTCCTGAAGTCGTCCACCTTATCGGGGCTCATGCCGAGGGCGATGACGCCGCCAAGAATGAGGATCGGGAATACGATCCCAAGGTTGTAGAGGAGGAGGTACATGGCCCCCGAGGAGTAGCCCTCCTCGGAGATGATCCCAAGAATTGCGATGTAGACCGCGCCGACGCAAGGCGCCTTCACCAGGGAGAAGAGGGCCCCGATGAGGAAGTAAGAGCTGAACTTGCCCCTGGAGAGTGCCCCTTCAATGTACTTTTGAGACCAGCTCGACTTGAAGAGGGAGCGGCCTCCGGCCGCGAGGCGTCTTGCGTCCTCGACGTGAACGAGCCCCAGCGCCACGAGAACGATCGTGAGAGCGATCCGAAACCTCGAGGCTACCGCCTCGGCGTGGAGGGTTCGCAGCATCCCCACCCCGAAGAGGTAGTACATGACGAAGATGCCAAGGGAGAAGAACGCCACCATGAGGACTAGGTCTCGACGTCGGCCGGTGCTGGAGATGACAGCGGTGGCAAGAAAAGCCAATATCCCCAGAAGGCAGGGGTTGAACCCGGCGAGGAGGCCCGCCAGAAATACCGTCATCATCGAGAGGGAAGAGACGTCGATATCCTCCTGAGACCCATCTTTCGCCGCCTCTGATGGCTGGCCTGGCTCGTCCTCGATCGAGCCGTTGGCGGCTGAGGTCTGGAAGCTTGAAATCCCCTCGGTCCCGGAGACGCCCCCCACATCCGAGTCGAGGGCCTCGCGGACCATCTTCGCCAGAAGGTCCTGGTCGCCGTCGTAATCCCGATAGGCGATGGTCAGGTTCCCCACTGCCATAGCGGGAACCCCGCCCTTAAGGCGGTGTTCTCTGATGGCCCCGCGACCCTCCTCGGAGTAGACGTCGTAGACGGTGAGCTCCACGCCGGGGTAGTCGGCCAGGACCTCTTCCAGCGTCTCCTCTGCAGCGGCGCACTTGGTGCAGCCCGGAGATTTTACCAGGATCACGTCGTCGGTGGCCCCGGCCAGGGGAAGAAAGAGGACGAGGATCAGGGTGAGGATAGCCAAAAAGTGCACTGGGATTCTAGGAGAGATCGATCTTTCGGAGCTGGGAAGAGGGCAAAGCATCAGAGACGGAACTATGGCAAGGGCGTATAAAAAGTTAATTTGGGGCGGCCGGAAGATCCCGGGCCGCTCCAACGATCTCGATTCCAAAAGAACTTATTCTTCGATGGTGGTGACCGTCAATAGCGGCACATTCCCGTCGGCGTCCTCCTTGGAGGCAAAACCGACAGAAGCGTCACCTTTCGCCACCAGTACGACTGAGAAGGGACAGTTGGGGCACTCCTCGATCGCCTTCTTCACCGTCTCTGTGGCGTCAAACTCGTACCAGTCCTCTTCATCGATCTCTTTGGTGTCGTCGGCTTCCCCATCGTAATCTGGCTTACCCTCCCAGGCGATGGTATCTTCGAAGAAACCCTCATTGTAGAAGTGGATCTCCACCTCACCGGCGGCATCGACGTTCTTGGCGTATATCTTCAGGGTCGCAGAATTGACCTCATCTGAGGATTCTATGTCTAGTGCATCTTTCATGAGGTTGGTATCGAAGTAAAGCCAGGATTCCATCAACGGCTCATCCTCTTCGGAGGAGACCCACAGGATCTCTTCGGTGCCAAAGTTGTCTTCCTCAGCACCTTTGTCTATATACGAGTCGCCTATCAGCATCTTCGGGGAGGACCAGCTCATGGCAAAGGTCGCACCCATCAAGAGGACCGCGCAGGCCAAGATGCAGGCCCATTTGAACACATATTTCAAACTGAACACCTCAAGCCTCCATGGCATCGGGATAAATAAAAAGACTTGTGTCATCTTTGGCCTACATGACTCCTATAAAAGCCTCGCGGAGGGGGATTTGAAAATTTCGGGCTCCATCAAAGCCTTATTCCTCGGAGGGGTGCCACGTTAGCTTTATTAACTGAAGATCCTCCTTAAGCTCGGTGGGTTAGCTTGAGAACTTCAGCGGATCTGCGCCGCATCTTTGGCGCGACGGCGATCTTGGCGATTCTATTGATGACGACGACATCTGCCACGACTTACCAGGCGGGCTCAAACCTCCAGGCCGCGATAAACGGAGCTGGGGCCGGAGACACGATTCTCGTGGCGCCGGGCGTCTACGAAAAGGTGGAGATAACTAAGAGCATCAGCCTCGTCGGCACGAACGCCAAGATCAAAGCTGGCGAGCGGGATATAGGGATCAAGATCCAGGCGTCCGACGTCAAAGTCTCAGGCTTCACCGTCGAAGGCGGGTTTTACGGGATACACCTTGTGAGCTCACGAAACTGCTCCATCTACAACAACACCGTTACCGGATCCGTCCAGTGGGGGATAGGCCTCGTATTCTCCGACGAAAACAGGATTGAAAACAACGTCGCGAACTATAACGGCCTGGGCGGCGAGGGATGGTACGGCATATACCTCTCCAACTCGAATCGAAACCTCATCCAAAACAACGTCGCGAGCAATAACGGCGAGTACGGAATCTGCCTCTTTCCTTCATGCTCCGAGAACGTGATCAGGGGCAACGTGGCCGAGAGTAACGATTACGGCGTCTACATGTTCACCGACTGCGACGAGAACCTGGTCCAGAAGAACAGGCTCTCCAGAAACAAAATCTCCGGAATCAAGATGATCCACGGTTGCTCGGAGAACCAGATCCTCGAGAACGAGATCTCCGAAAACGAGGTGGTGGGAATATTCCTCCAGAGGGATTCGGGATACAACCTCATCAGAGGAAACGAGATCGCCGACAACCCGAAATTCGGAATCCAGATCCAGGAAGGCCCCGACGGAAACAACACCATCCTCGAGAACAACGTATCCGGAAGCCAGAAGGGAATCTTCGTCAACACCGACGGAAACCACGTCTACAAGAACAGGATCTTCGACTGCGTCATTCCGGCGGAGGATAGGGGGGTCAACCAGTGGTACGCAGCTTATCCCGAGGGCGGAAACTTCTGGGGCAATTACATCGGGTCCGACGAGATGAGCGGGCCCGGCCAGAACATCTCGGGAAGTGACGGCTTTGCAGACCTTCCCTACGTCATCAACGAGAGGGCCAGAGACGTCTATCCCGTAATGGGCGAATCCGTACTCACCCTCCAGCTCATCGACGCCTCAATTTACCCTGCCCGCGCCCAGATAGGCGCCCAGGTGACTGTGGAGGCCGTCATCGACTCCAAATACGGGGTCGCCCAGATATCGGCCCGCACCAAGAGCCTCCAGAGGTCTTCGGAGCCGAATCGGTACATTCGGATGGACCGATCCGACGAGAACGTTTATGTCGGCACCCTCCAGACAGCCCTTATGGGAGAGGGAAGGTACACGATAATCCTGACGGCGAAGGACTCAAAAGGGTACGAGATGGAAGAGGAGATAGGAGAGCTTGAGCTTCTGCCGAGGTCCGGATGGGACTTCAACGAAGTCCTCTCTCAACAACTTTAATGTTATGTGACATTACGATTCATTCAGGGGAAAAGCCATGTTAGGGGTTAGAAAAAGCAAGTTTTCAACTGATCGGCCCGGTCCGAAGGCCGGGTGCAGATCTGCGACTTTCCTGTCCAGGACCGCTCAGATGGCCTGGACGTTGGCGCTGATATTCGCTTTGGTCACCAGTGTAAATGCCGCTGAGAACCAAAATTATGAGGAACTTACAGACGAACACAAGGAGAGATGGGACTGCCCAACCTGCAAGGGCGAGGAGACCTTCACTTATGCCTGGGAGGAGTTCCTCGGCCACAGCTTCGAGGACGAGACCGCGGCCGTGAAGCCCCCAGGACCCCAGGAGGCTCGGGCCGCCATGGAGAGCGAGGCTGAGAGGAGCGGAGAGGAGTTCGTCAACGGCGAGTTTCTCGTTTCCATCGAAGACGCTGAAGGCTCAGACGTGATCCTGGACGTGGGGTCCGACTACGCATCATCCCACATCGAAGGGGCTGTTCCCCTCTACTGGGACGAACTTCTCGACGAGAATAACAACCCCAAGTCCGCCGCCGAGATGGCTGAGATATTCGGGAACGCCGGCATATCCCCCGACGACTCGGTGGTGATCTACGGCGACTGCGCCACCTGCGACGGCATATCCGTCGCGCCCTTCGTCTTCTGGGCTTTGAGGTACGTCGGCCATGACGACGTTATGGTCCTGGACGGTGGACTGGACGAGTGGAAGGATGCCGGGATGCCGACGGAGAAGAGGGCGAACGAGAGGCCCGCCGTGACCTATTCGCCCCGGGTGAGGTCGGGACTGTTGGCTGACTACGAGGGAGTTGCCAGCGGCGAGTACCAGGTCGTCGACGCAAGAACTCTCCAGGAGTTCGCCGTGGACAAGATAACGGGCGCCATCCACATAGACA
>JBFESM010000076.1:0-8162 GCA_041548445.1 Methanothrix sp.
AAATGGCGGGTAGAACGTTCTGATTATATTCGTGCAGGATGGAAAAGTCTATTAGGTTTCTCATAGATTAAAATACAATAATAATAGTATACAAACTTAACCATTGATTAGGTTTTTCGAAATCCTCTTAAAGCTGTTAATAGATTAATTTTAGACTCTGAAAATTTTATAGGTGGTGCACTAAGTAGTTGCGTAAGAGAAATAAATAAAATTATATGTAATATAATAAATATTACTAGATTATAATTCGGGTTATTCCAATTTGTTCTCATTTGATTGCTCCCATTACAACATCTAGATTTTTCTATGTAATTAGGTTTAGCCTACTGGTGAATTACTGGTCATTTAGTTGGCATCTCCGGCGGCCGGTAGATCCCCCGCTCGGTGATGATCGCCGTCACCAGGTCGAGGGGCGTGGCGTCGAAGGCTGGGTTGTAGACTTTGACCGCGGGCGGGGCGAGCTGTTTGTTGCCCATCCGCCTGATCTCGTCCGGGTCCCTCTCCTCGATTTCGACGTCCTTTTCTGAGTGATCGAGGTCGAAGGTGGAGATGGGGGCGGCGACGTAAAATGGAATTCCGTGAGCCTTCGCCAGGACGGCGTGGGAGTAGGTCCCGATCTTGTTGAAGACGGCGTCCTTTGTGATCCGGTCGGCGCCGACGATCACCTTGTCGATTTTGCCCTGGCGCATCACCATCCCGGCCATGTTGTCGCAGATGAGGGTGACGGGAATGTTGTCTTCAGAAAGCTCCCAGGCCGTCAGTCTGCTTCCCTGGTGAAGCGGCCTCGTCTCGCAGGAGTAGACGCTGATTTTCTTTCCTTCGGCCACAGCCGACCTGATGACGCCCAGGGCCGTCCCCCAGCCGACGCAGGCGAGCCTTCCGGCGTTGCAGTGGGTGAGGACGACGTCCCCGTCCGCGAGGAGGGTCGCTCCGATGTCGCCGAGGGCCCTGTTGATGGCCAGGTCCTCCTCGGCGATGGCCTCCGCCTCCGCCAGTGCCGCAGCCCGGATCTCGTCGATGGTGGCCGATTCTCTGATCTCGTCCAGGGCCCTCATCACCCGGTCGACGCCCCAGGAGGGGTTGACGGCGGTGGGCCTCGCCGCCCGGATGACCTCGGCCGCCTCTTCTACTTCTTCGAGGAGGGCCGCCGGGTCGGTCGCCGCCGCCGATCGGGCCGCCGCCAAGGCGACGCCGTAGGCCCCGGCCGCGCCCAAGGCCGGAGCCCCCCGGACCCGCAGGGCGAGGATCGCCTCGCAAAGCCGATCGATCGAGTCGACCTCGATCGTCTCAAGCCTCTCGGGCAGAAGGGTCTGGTCGATCATGGCGACTGCCCTGTTTTCGGAGTTCCACCAGATCGTCCTCAAGCTCAAGGCCTCACTCCCGATTGAAGGTCTTGACCTCGCCGTCGATGATGACGATGAGCTGATCGACGTTATCGAATATCCCGTGCTCGACGACGCCGGGAATCTCCGAGAGCTGGGTCGCCAGGACGCTGGGGTCCTCGATCGTCCCGAAGTCGGCATCGATCACGAAGTTTCCGTTGTCGGTGATCACCGGGCCGTCCTTCATCTTCGCCTGTCGGATTATGGGAGAGCCGCCCAGGTCTTCGATCCTGCTTTTGGCTAGCCTTGCCGCGAAGGGCAGAACCTCCACGGGGACCGGGTGGCTGAGGACCTCGACATACTTCGATGAGTCGGCCACGATCACAAACCACTGGGCCGAGGAGGCGACGACCTTCTCTCTCGCGTGAGCGGCGCCGCCCCCCTTGATGGTGGTGAGATCCTTCGTTATCTGGTCTGCCCCGTCGATGGCAAGATCCAGAACCGGGTCCTGGTCGAGGGTGGTTAGAGGAATCCCTGCGGATATCGCGAGCACCTGGGCCTGGTAGGATGTGGGAACCCCGAGAACTTCGATCCCCTCCTCCACCATCTCTCCGATCCTCTTAATCGTCCAGGCGACGGTGGACCCGGTCCCCAGGCCCAAAACCATCCCGTCCCTGACCATCTCTGCCGCAGCCTCGCCCGCGGCCCGCTTCTCATCGGCGTTCGAATCCGGCGTTCTCACCAAAATAATCCCCTCCTAAATCGAGCCCTATCGAGCCTAATTAACGACCTCGCTTCTGACCGTCGTGAAGACCGGCCCCCGAACATCGATCTTCCTATTCCTGCCGGTGATGTACCTCTCAAGGGCGGGCTCGAGCTCCAGGTTCACGTCTCCCGGACTTCTCACGATCCTCGCCCGCGTCTCTGACCCCTCGCCCCTCAGGGCCGCATCCTCGGCCTCCCGGGCCGCAAGCTCAGCGAAAGAGTCGATGAACCTCATCCCGGTCGTGACGCCGTTCTCGAAGGCCTCCTCCCACTTCCCGGTTTTGGGGATTCCCAGGATGTTTTCCTTGTAGACGATGACCTCGTTCATGGCGGCAGGACCGCAGAGCTTTGTGTTCTCCTCGGGCTCCACCACAGAGACGACTACCTTCCGGCCAGAAAGCTCGCCCCTCCAGGCCTCAAACTCGCACGGGCTTGGGGCGTCGCCATGCTCCTCGCAGGTCCGGACCACGGCTCTTGCGATCTCGATCCCGGCTTGGGTCTCGGGCTCCCGCTCGACCCTGATCATCATCGCCATATCCCTCGCCGAGAGGTCGGCGTCCGCCTGGAACTGGGGGTATGCCAGAGCCCGAACGTCGGTGGCGTCGTACAGGATCATGGCCAGCCTCTCGACCCCCAGGCCCAGGTTCATGACGGGGTAGGGGACGTCGTACTTTGAGAGGGCCGTCGGAGAGTAGATGCCGAAGGTGGCGACCTCGACCCAGCCCGTATTGTACTTGGTGCTCGACCCCACGAGGCCCGGGTGGTAAGCGTAGACCTCGATCTGGGTGTCGGGAACGTAATACTTGCTCCTCTTGTCGTCCGGAATGAACTTGAATTTCTCAAACCCAAACTGGCTCAAGAGGCCGTCGGCCACCATTTTTCCGTCCTCGACGGAGATGTCCTCATCCATTATGACGCAGCTTGCCGAGTGGTAGGTCATCAGCCTCGCCGCGTCCTCCGACTGCTCGCGCCTGAAACAGCGGTCGATTGAAAATAGCTTTTCGGGAAGGTTTGCCCTCTCGGCGAGGCTTCCGAGGGTGATGAACCAGCCGGAGGTCATGTGGCTTCGAAGGGTCTTCGTTGTGGCGACGGGTGAGAGGGCCTTGAACTCGGGGAAGACCTCCTCGATGAGGGTCGAGACGAGGGCGTCTGATACGTCGAGGGCCGCGGAAATGTCGTGGACGAGGTCGTCTCCCTCCACCGTCCCCTTCTTGTAGCCGTGGAGGATCTTTCGAACGCTGTCCACGTCCTCTGCGGAGAGGTCCCGGTCAAGGAGCGTTTTCATCTGGCCGACTCTCTCGTCGGATATTCCGATGTCGGGTCTTGGAAGGCCTGCAAGGTAAAAACATCGATCCAGAACCGCAAGGGCCTCGCTTCCGAACTGCTTTTTGACCTCCTGGTCCTCGACGATCAGAGGGTTCATCGCCTCGTCGAAGCCGAGCCGGAGGTAGGCCTCTCGGAGCCTGCCGATTACATCAAAGATGGGATGAGGCCTGCCGTAAGAACAGACGCGCCTTGGGTAACGTCGGTTGAGGGGCGGCTCTTCTACGTACTCCTTTCCCTGCTGCCAGGCGCGATCGAAGTCCTCGCCGGCAGCCTCCCGAATGCGGGCTGGATCGAACTTCATGAAGGCTGGGATTGGGTCACCCCTCTTTAAGACTTTTGGGAGCGCAAAAGTCGGATAGTTTATAACTTTGTATCCCGTTTTGGTATCAAGAGAGGTGGGATGGGCCTTGAAGTGGTTGAAAAAGATCTTTCAGAAGGAGAAAGCTGGCGAAGACCGCGAGGACGAAGAAGCACCCTCGACCCTGGCCCTCTCTTACGTCGAGGAGTGGCTGAGTGGCAGATCCCAGGAGCCCGAATTTGAAAAGAGGGTTCGGTCGCTCTACGACCAGATAGAGAGGGTGTCAAAGAATCTCGAAGGGGACCTGTTGGCCCTGGAGAAGGCGGAGCCGAAAGATGAAGTCCCTCCTCGGCTCCTCAAGGCGGGATCTGCTTCCAGAGAGAAGGTGGCGCGGCAGATGAGGGTTCTGTCTGAAAGGCTGGCCCCACCCCCGAGGGCGGACACAAGATCGGTCGAAGAGTACCATTCAGCGATGATGAAGCATCTCCAGAACACGGTCCAGAAGTTCGGGCGGGCCCATAGGTACACCGCCGCCCTATTTCCAAGAGAGGTGGAGATGATCAACTCCGATCTTGGAGCGATCAGCCGCCACCTTGCAGACCTCGGCGAGGAAGTCAGCGGACGGGAGGCGAGCCTCGAGAAGTTCGTGGTGGCGGCCGAACTCGCTTCCCAGGTCCGCGAGAAGCATGACCAGATCGAGTCTCTCAGGGCCGAGATCTCCGAAGACGAAGGCCTTCTGGCCGTCATGAGAGATCGCGAGAGGGGACACCAGAAAGAGATCGAGTCCTGGAGCCGAAGCGACGAGGGGAAGAGGAACCTCGACGAAAAAAAGTCCCTGGAGCAGAAGCTCAGGGAAAAAGATCAGATCGAGATGAGCATGGCGGACCTGGTGTCCCCTCTCACCAAGGCCATATCGAGGATCGTAAAGCAGGACGATAGCGACCGGATCGCCCTCAAGCACCGGGAGGTCTTCGAGCAGCTATCCGGCTCCCCGGCCAGGGCCCTGGAAGGCGACATCTCTGGAGCGCTATTGGAGCTGAAGTCGAAGGTGGACGTTCTGGGCCTCCGGGACAAGAAGAGGGATCGGATCACAGAGCAGATCGACCACCTTCTGGAGGACAGGCCCCTTGAGGTCCTCAAGGCCCGCCACCTTGCGCTCAAGGGGGAGATCGAAGAGCTGGAGCGAAACCTCTCCAAAAGCGGCCGCGAGACATCTAGGCTGAAGGAGAAGCGCGACCAGGTTCGCCACAAGATCCCCGTCCTGGAAGCCGATCTTGAGGACAGGAGAAGGAACCTTGCCGCGATGGAAGAGAGGCTCTCCGGGGACCTGGCGGAGCTGAAGGAGAAGCTTGAGGAGATCGCAGGAGGGCCCATGGAGATCGACATTCACAGGTGAGGGACCTGTTCCACCCTTTTCACTTCCTCTTTATCCCCTCTATCCCCTGACTATCCCTCGCAATTTGCTCTCCAACAGGTTTCATCAGCCGAAGGGAAACTCACCGACGTTGGCGCTGTTGCTGTACCCCCTCGACTCCCAGAACCCTCTCCTCTCCTCAGCCACCACCTCAATCTCGGTCACCCACTTCGCCCACTTGTAGCCGTACTTTCCCTTTGTCACCACCTGGAGGGGAAAGCCCCTCTCAGGGGGGAGGGTGACGTCGTTGATTCCGTAAGCCATCAGGATATTTTCTTCCCTCAGGTAGTCGAGGTCAAGGCCCGTGGAGTAGCCGTCGGCCGAGAAGAAGACGACGTACGCCGCCTCGGGCCGAAGGCCGGCTTCATTCAGAAGGTCGACCACTAGAAAGCCGGTCCACTTGGCGTCAAACCCCCACCCTTCGACGCAGGGCATCCTGACAAATTCAGAATAGGCGGGTAGATTGAGAAGGTCGTCGTAGCTCATCTCGATCCCATCATCGACGAGGCCGGTCACCTTCAGCCGGTAAGTTTCTCGATCGATGTACTGAGTCCCCTCGATGGCGTTGTTTCCCTGCTCAGAAAGAGGCGCGAGCTTCATTCCGGCGTACTCGACCGCCTCCACCTCCGGAAGATCGCTCGACGCCGGAGCCTGAAGGGCGACGGATGGTGTCAACTCATCCGGGCCCGAGGGAGCCAAGCCCGTCAGCATCGATAGGCCTGTCGTGAGGGTGGCGACGGCCAGGAGGGCAGCGGCGCGGCCGAGGTGGCAATGGCGAACGTTTTTGCGGAGGATTTTCTTCGTCGAAAAGACGTAGACCGAGATTATGAGGGCGGCAAGGCCGGTCCAGGAGTGGAAGGCGTGAAGGTCGAGGGCCAGGAGACGAAAGTCGCCCCTCTGGAGATAGCCGACGAGGCCCACCAGCGCAAATAGGACCATTCCTCGGGCGAGGATCTTATGAGGCGGCCTGCCCCTGGTGAGGGCGAGGGCGATCGTCAGGACCGCGGCGATGAGGGACGGGATCCAGTGCAGGGGGGCGAATACCATGAATTAGCCTCCCGCCATGGGGAACCGGTCTCGGTTCGATCCTCCGGGAATTTCGCGGCCGGAATCGCAGAGGCCGTCCTGGTTTTCGTCCCCGCAGCCTTCGTCGGGATCGTTGAAGTCTCCGTACCTGTTGCCCACCGTGCCGTTCTCCCAGAAGTTCGTCCCATCGTCGAAGGCGTTCCCCAAGAAGTTGTTCATCATCTCGTTCTCATAGATCAAGTTCCCTGTGCAGTCATCCAGCCGCAGGCCGAACTCGAGGTTGCCGCTGGCGACGTTACCCTGAACTGTGCAGTTTTTGCATCCGACGAGGTGGATTCCGACGTAGTTGTTGCTGGCGTCGTTATTTCGGATGACGTTCTCATCTGAGAGGACCAGAATCCCGGCAGAATCGGGCCCCCCGTTCATCAGCCTCAGCCCCTCGACGACCACGCCGTCGGTGGAGATCGTGACGGGGCTTCCGCTCCCTGTGGCGTCGAGGATCGGCATACCATTCCCGGAATCGATTCCGCGAAGCTCGATCCTCTTTTGGATGTTCAAATGCTCGTAGTACCTGCCGCTCTGGACAAGGACGACGTCCCCCGGGGACGCGGCGAAGATGGCGGCCTTAATGCTGGAGTAGTCGCAGCTGCCCGGACAGACCGTCACCGTCGCCCCATGAGCCAGGGCCGATATCAGGCAAAATATCAAAATTGGTCTTCCAACCCCCAGATGTTTCATCATATCACCCACAAACTCCTCGCACGTCTTTTGCATCAAATGCTTTTAAAGATGATTATTTATGGTGATCAATTTCGAAATCTGACCAAAAATTCTCTGGACGGGTCAAGAAGCCTCTCAATCCTGGACGCTGCTCTCAATCTCGACGTTCCCGCCGGACTCTCCGAGATCGCCAAAGTGGGCCCTCATCTCGTAGACGCCGTCCTCCTCCCAGACCTTCTCAAGCACGAAGCCCATCTTCCTGAACATCCGGAATATCCGGATGTTGGTGGAGAGGACCTCCGCCACGAACCCGAGGAGCCCCTGCTTTTTGGCGAGGTAGGTGAGGCGGCCGAGAAGCTCTCCACCAACTCCAAGCCTATGATAGTCGTCCCTCACCACGTAGGCGACCTCCGCCATGTGGATCTTGCCGGTGATGCTGTACTGGCCGATCCCGACGATCGTCTCCCTTTCGGCCTTTTTGTCCTCTACCACCGCCAGGATCACCATCTTCTTCGAGTAGTCGATGACGGAGAAGTCCTGGAGCCATCGGTGGGATAGCTCCTTTCTCGCGGTCATGAACCTGCTGTAGAGGCTCTCGTCAGAGAGGGCGTGGAAGAACTCCTTGAGCAGCGTCTCGTCGCTGATCTTGACGGGCCGAAGCAGTATCTCAAGGCCCGCCTTCGTCGTCCTCCTGATCTCGAACCTCTCCGGGTAGATCCCGTCATCGCCGGGGACGAAGGCCTGATCCGGATAGATCAGGTTCAGTCTCTTCGCCTCCTCGATCAGCCAGGGCTGGAAGTCCGGATGGGCGATCGATATCAGGTCCATCGCCCTCTCACGGATGTTTTTGCCGTGTAGGTAGGCGATCCCGTATTCGGTAACGACGTAGTGGACGTCGCCCCGGCTCAAGGTCACGCCGGAGCCGGGCTTGAGGAAGGGGACGATCCTGGACGTCCTGCCGTCCTCGGCGGTCGAGGGAAAAGCTAGGATCGACTTTCCGCCCGGCGCCAGGATCGAGCCTCGCATGAAGTCGGCCTGTCCACAGATCCCGCTGTAGTGGACGCCGCCGAGGGATTCTGCCGTCGCCTGGCCTGAGAGATCGATCTCGATGCAACTGTTAATGGCCGTCATCCCCCGATTTTGGGCTATCACAAGAGGGCTGTTTGTATAATCTATCGACCTGAACTCGACTAGGGGGTTATCGTCCAGGAACCGATAGGTCTCCTCCATCCCCATGCAGAAGGAGGCGACGGACTTTCCCCGGTCGATCGTCTTTTTGGAGTTGTCGACG
>JBFESM010000077.1:0-8070 GCA_041548445.1 Methanothrix sp.
CGAGTCGGCCATGATCAGGGAGGCTCTAAAGCACACCATAACCCTGAACTACGGCGACGTGACCGACATCGCGCCCGATACGAAGCTCACCATGCACAACGCGGGCCACATCCTGGGGTCTGCCATCTGCCACTTCCACGTAGGAGACGGCCTCTACAACGTCGCCTTCACCGGGGATTTCAAGTTCGAGAAGACCAGGCTCTTCGATCCCGCCGTGCACTCCTTCCCAAGATTGGAGACGCTGGTGATGGAAGCAACCTACGGCGGGTCGAAGAGCACCCAGCCTTCCAGGAAAGAGGCTGAGGGCAAGCTTCTGAAGGTGGTGCGTGAGACCATAAAGCGCGGCGGAAAGGTCGTAATCCCGGCCTTCGCAGTGGGAAGAAGCCAGGAGGTGATGATCGCCCTCGAGGAGGCGATCAGGAAGAAATCTCTCGACGAGATCAGCGTCTACCTCGACGGCATGATCTACGAGGCTACGGCCATTCACACCACATATCCCGAGTACCTTAACAACGAGCTTCGGGACCTCATCTTCCACAAGGGGATCAACCCATTCCTCTCGGAATGCTTCGTCCAGGTGGAGTCCGCCAAACAGAGGGCCAGCATCATGGAGGGCGACCCCTGCGTGATCCTGGCGACGAGCGGGATGCTGAACGGCGGCCCGATACTGGAGTATCTGAAGGGCCTGGGTCCCGACGAGCGAAATACCCTGGTGATAGTGGGATACCAGGCAGAGGGAACCCTCGGCCGCCGGATCCAGAAGGGCTGGAACGAGATACCACTCTCCTCGGAGGGGAGGACCCAGACCTTTAAGATCAACCTGGAGGTGGTCACCGTCGACGGCTTCTCGGGCCACTCCGACCGAAACCAGCTGATGGATTACGTCAGACGGGTCTACCCCAAGCCCTCGAGAGTGATCACAAATCACGGCGACGAGAGCAACTGTCTGGATCTTGCAAGCTCCATCTACAAGAAGCACAGGATACCGACGATGGCACCCATGAACCTGGAGACGATACGGCTTATCTGATCCCGGTGAATGGGCAAGCCCGAAGATATGCTTCAGAGGAGAACGCAAAGACCGAAGGCGGCAATTCGATTCCCGCCGCCTTTTGGCCCCCGACCTGAATGCATCAGATCGGCTCATCCCTGCCTCGACGGCGGCGATGGATTCTTCAAAAGATTTATCAAATTTGAGCGCCAATTGGCGCGTGAGGTTTTGTGCGATGGGAAAGAGAACTCGGATCATCAACGATCCCTCGGATCTTGTTCCTCTGCTCCTGGCTTTCGGTTCAGAAGTCCATAAAAGGGTCTTTGAAGAGCTCTGCTGTGATTGGCGTACAGAAGCGGAGCTTTCAGAGCTTATGGGCGACGAAAGTGGGGTTCGTAGGAGCCTAGATCTTCTGAAGAAGAGCGGATTGGCGGAGACCAAGTGGAAGACGCCAAAACCTGGTGAGACCCCTGTGAAAGAGTATCACTCCAGCTATTCCCGGATTCAGGCCAACTTCGTCTGTTCCCTGGAGGATCTGAGCGAGCTGATATACCTGACCTCGATGTCAGAAGATGAGCTCCGGGAGAGCACGGAGAAGATCGAGGAGGTCGTAGCAAAGGGCAACACCTCGGTCAACAACCTCTCTCGAGAGCTCGATCTCAGCCAGGCCTTCATAAGAGGCGCTGCGAAACGAGCGGAGAAGCTTGCGGTCAGGGGACAGCGGATCGAGCTCTCCAGAGAAGAGGGTTAGAAGATGGTCGACGTTTTACAGAGCAAGAGAGACAGCTCCAGGTTTCAGATCCTGGTGGAGATCGCCGCCAACCAGCCGAACGTCCGGCAGAAAGAGGTGGCCGAAAAGCTCGGCGTCACCCCCCAGGCGATCTCCGAGTACATCAAGGACCTGGTGGCCGACGGGCTTGTGATATCCGACGGCAGGATGAGGTACAGAATCACAAAAGAGGGCGTAGAGTGGCTCCTGGAGAGCGCCGCCGAGCTGAAACGGTATGCCAGGTTCGTGATGGAGGAGATCATAAGCCACGTCTCGGTCTGGGGGGCCATCGCCGACGAGGACCTCGATGAGGGGGAGACCGTATCTTTGGAGATGAGAGCAGGACTCCTCTACGCTGGCCGCAAGGACGGCATGGGGGAGGCGACCGGAGTCACCATAGCTGATGCCCGGGCCGGTGAGGACGTGGGCGTATCCAACCTCAAAGGGCTGATCAGCCTCAAAGAGGGGACGATCACCGTCTGCAAGGTTCCAAGGGTCCAGATGGGCGGATCTAGGAAGGTGGACCTCGAAACCCTTTCCGGGACCATCGCCAGTGGGAAGATGGTGGGTGCCCTGGGGATAGAGTCTCTCGTCGCCCTGAGAAAGATCGGGCGGGAGCCGGACGTTTTCTTCGGAGCGAAGGAGTCTGCGGTGGAGTCGGCCTTTCACGGCGTGTCTTCTGTGATCGTCTGCGTCGATGAACAGGTTCCAAACCTCATGGGAAGGCTTGAGGCCGAGGGGCTGAAGTACGAGCTCGTCGACCTTTCAGCGTCCTGATCGAGTCCTGATGGCGATTGCGGTTCTGGCCAGGGCCGAGAAGGCCCGAGTTCTCATCCTTCCCCTCCGGGGGGCGGAGACGCTCTTCGAAGGGTATCTACGCCTCAAGGAGACGCCCAAAGGTCCAAGGCCCAAGAAGTTTCTCGTCAGCAAAGACGGTGACGAAAAGTACCTCCAGCCCGAAGATCTGGTCAGGCTTCTTCGCAAGGCCGGCGCCATCTACATCGCCAGGGGCGACCCTGCCATGGAGGGGCAGTTCGTCCAATTTCTCGAAGCGTATCAACTGCCTTACCGGAAGGTCTTGATCTGTCAGCTGTGCCTCGGGGAGAAGAAGAAATTCACGCCCCTGGACAGGAGGGCCATCCGCTACAAGGGCGACCTGATCTGCGAGCGGTGCGCCCTTGAGGAGCTGAAGAGGGAGGCCGAGTTCAGACATCTGGGCAGGGCGGCAAAGCTCCACCTGGCGAGGGCCCTTCTCAAAAGAAGGAACCTGGACGACGTTTTTGCCCTCCTCAGCCTTGAGAGGCTCGACTCGGACCTTACCAAGTTCGACGAGATCCCTGCCGAAAAGGAGGGGGACACGATGCCGGTCGAGGCCCTCGACCTTCCGCCCGAGTTCAAGGAGATGTTGAAGAGCCGGACGAAGACGCTCCTTCCGGTCCAGGCCAAGGCGGTCCAGGGCGGCCTATTGAAGGGAAAAAACCTTCTGGTCGTCTCGGCGACCGCCACCGGAAAAAGCCTCGTCGGGGAGATGGCCGGGATTAAAAATTTCCTGGAGGGGAAGGGCAAGTTCCTATTTCTCGTGCCCCTGGTGGCCCTCGCCAACCAGAAGTACGACCAGCTCTCCCTCTACAGGGATCTTGGAGCGAGAACCTCGATCAAGGTGGGTGTGAGCAGGATCAAGCTCGGCAAGGGAAAGAGGTTGAGACAGGATCTGAACTCCGAGATCATCGTCGGAACCTACGAGGGGGTTGACCAGGTCCTCAGGACCGGAAGGAACCTCGGCAAGGTCGGGACCGTCGTGATCGACGAGGTCCACATGCTGGAGGAGGCAGAAAGAGGCCACAGGCTCTCGGGCCTTATCGCAAGGCTCAGGTTCACCTTTCCAAAAGCCCAGTTCATCTACCTCTCGGCCACCGTGGGTAACCCCGCCACCCTTGCAAAACAGCTTGGCTCCGACCTCATCGATTACCAGATTAGGCCCGTGCCCATCGAGCGCCATCTGATCTTCGCTGAATTTCAAGAGAAGAGGGGGCTATTGAGACGGCTGGTCAAGACGGCCAGCTCCAAGACCTCCTCCACGGGGTACAAAGGCCAGACGATAATCTTCAGCAACTCGAGGAAGAACTGCAATAACCTCGCCCAGGCGATACCAAACTCCGCCGCCTACCACGCAGGGATGCAGTACGACCAGAGGAGGAAGGTGGAAGTCCTCTTCGCCGAAGGCAAGATCGACGCCGTGGTGACGACGGCAGCCCTGGCGGCGGGGGTCGACTTTCCCGCCTCCCAGGTGATATTCGACTCCCTGGCCATGGGGATCGAGTGGCTGTCTGTCCACGAGTTCAACCAGATGCTCGGAAGGGCGGGCAGGCCAGGCTATCACGAGAGGGGTACGGTCTACCTCCTCCCAGAGCCCGGCAAAAAGTACATGGGCGGGAAGGGCGAGTCCGAGGACGAGGTGGCCCTCAGGCTCCTCCGGGGCAAGATGGAGGACGTTCTGCCCGAGTACGAGGAGGAGGAGCAGCAGGAAGAGGTCTTGGCCAACTCCGTGGTGGCAAGGTCGAAGGAGGACCTGGTCCGTCTCCACAAACTGACGATCGGCCTCGACGACTTGAACTCGAGCCTTTCGGCTCTTGCAGACGCCGGTCTCGTGAGGGGGATAGATCCCACCCGGATCGGACGGGCGGCAGCAGCCCACTTCCTCACCCCGGAACAGGTGAAGGTGATCAGAAAGGGGCTCGCCAAGGAGAAGACGCCTCTTGAGGTGGCCGTCGACCTGGAGAGGTTTGAAGACCTCTACCTCAAGGCGGCGGACCGGATCTCGGTGACGCTTCGAATGCAGGTCTCCACGAGGGCGCTCCACGGCTCGGTGATGGATCTCCTCTCCAGCGAGGACCTCACCAAGCTCGACCCGAAGGTGAGAGAAGAGTTGATGAACTTTGCCAAGGACTTCACCCGATGCGGCTGCAAGGACACCCCCTACTGCGGCTGCCCAGAGCGGAAGGTCTCCCTCAAAATCCTGGAGCTAAGGGCCGACGGGGCGAGCCCGAACCGGATCATCCAGGAGTTCAGCGACTCTTACGGGATATACGCCTACACGGGCGATCTGATAAACTATCTGGACCAGATCGTCCGACATCTGGAGGCTATCGGGGAGATGGCGCGGGTCCTCGGCAAAAAAGAGACGGCGAAGGATGCGAAGAGGCAGAAGGAGAGGATCGAGGGCTGAAACCCTCAGATCCGACCTCCCCTCAACCTGAAGGCGTTCTTGATCAGATCCTCTCGGAAAAACTCGCCAGCGCTTCCGCCCACGGCGTAATCGTAGACCGCGGCCGAGTAGATCCCGCCCAATGTCGAGCTGATGAGCCCGATGCCCAGGAGGACCAGGACGAGAAGCACTACGATGGCGATCGCTGCCGCAGGCATCGTATCGGCGACGAAGACGACGGCGGCGATCCCCAGGATGATCGCAGCGATCGCAAAAAGGCCGAAGACGAGACCTATGCTGAGACCTCCCACAATCTGCTCGCCCCATGTTTTTCTAAGAAGCTGGGAGCTTCGCTTGATCGACTCCATGGGTCCCAGGTCTTCAGTCACCAGGACCGGGACCACCAAAAAGGTCGCAAGGCTCCAGGCCATCCCCACAAGAGACGAGGCGAGAACGCCGATCAGGGCGAGGGGATTTCCTTTTCCCTCGGACTGCCCGGCCTGGGACAAGAACTTCAGGATCATACCGACAGTGGCTGCGATGGCGGCGTAGCCCAGAATCGAGCCGAGGTGGCTTTTCGCGATCCCAAAGCCGTCCCCCAATGTCGGATCACCGCCCCGAAGCCTGATCAAGGCCGCGCCCACCAGGGCCGAGTTGGCGAAGATCATCACGAAGTACTGGACGAGGTAGAAGGCGAAGACCACCGCAATCTCAGCAGCCCCGGGGTCCTGTGCCCCATCGAAAAACCCGATCGAGTTGAGGGGTAGAAAGAAGGCCGCCGAGACGATCAGAAGGGCGATGGCCGAGATGATCGGATAGACCACAAGCTCCTTATCGGAGCGCAAGACTGCAGCGCTGGCCTTCACCAGCGCCCAGCTATTTCCTATACGTTCGAACATGAAGAAGATCCCCTGAAGCGAATTTCGTGGCTCCATCTCCAAAAGAAGGCCGCCACCGTCTTTCGGACATCCTGAAGAGATGTCATCCAACCACACTACCAAATATCGCCAATGATTATAAAAATATGTGCCGGAGTTTCAGGGGAGTGACGGAGAGGGGGGAAAACCAGTAAAGTATCAGAAATGGGAGGATCATCCATCGAAATTGTAATCGATCACGACCTTTGCCCCCTCCACCTCGTAGCCGAGAACATCCACCACCAGGGAATCCTCAGCCTCGGTGACGGAGTACTCGAGACCCTCTGAACAGCTGACGGCCAGCAGCGTTGCATCTTTTGGCAGATAGAACGCCAGGTGGCACTCGTCCCACCCTCTCTCGGCCTCAAACACGAGCCTTGTTTCGTCTCCTCGGATAGAGGTCAAACCGCCGCTCAGGGCGTAAAGCTCTCCAGTCACCTCGTCGTGCACGTACTCGGAGCTCTCGAGAAAGGCGAGATCTTCAAGGCACTCGGTCTCGAGATAGCCTACGAGGAGGGCCCTTCCTCCCACATCCAGGTAGACGTCCAGTACGATGCTTCCGGTGATCGTCTCCCCTTGGTCCTCATTTGTTGAGCCGTCATAATCGTATCCCAGCGCCGGGAATAAGGAGAGGGCGAAAAGGGCGACGATGACAAGGAGCGATAAAGCTGTGGCGACTGACAGCGATGCCCGGCTGAGAAGTCGAGGTTGATGCTCACCTTTGATCAAGTCCAAAACCTCTCAAATCTCAGAAGCCATAGGCCAGAGCCTTTGGGGCCCATCATCTCCAGGCACAAAACCCCTTGGATTGCCCTCACAGTGCCCTTCGGGCCAGCCGAAACCTTCATGACCGGGCTTGCCGCATCCCAGGTCCCAGGGCATCATATCATGCTGATCAGGCTCGAAAGGGCAGCCACCCATCCAACATCCGGGGCCGAAGGATGAAGAGATCGTTACCATGCCTGGGCTGCGCAGAACCGTCTCCAAGATTGAAACCTGCGAGCCTGAGCCACGCCATTTTGAAAATGAAGGCCCGTCCCCCTGCGGACGCATCACTCCGACTTCCAATCCGGCCAGATCTCCGCCCCAGGCCGGGCAGGACTCCATCCCACATCCGGCACCGATGGATGAGTCCAGCAGAACCAGGTAGCCGCCAGCGTACGGACCGCTGAAGATCACGAGGCTTCCGACGCCGATCGCGGAATCGTCCTCCTGACGGCGGGTCTGGATGCTGACGTGCCCGGCCATCTCATGGCCCGGCACAGAAGCGGTCGGGATCGCGCCCCAGACCGGCTCCATCAAGTCCGCCTCCAGGGTCGAGTTCAGGTCCTCCGAGGTGACGTTGAGGTTTTCGAGAAGGTAGTGGGCCCGGTCGAGGCGCATGTTGCCCCGATAACTGTAGGCCCCGTCGTCGCCCTCGATCTGTGACTTGATCTCCCCAAGGGTCCGGTTCTCTCCCAGAAGCTGGCGGACCCAAGAAGGATCGATCCCTCTCACCTTCTCCACCTGCAACCTTACGGGCAGGGTCTCGTTGTCGGGACCCAGGGCAACCCCACTCTCCGAACTTACGATCGATATCAGAACCGGTGGTCCGTCTCCATGGTGGCCCACGTCAGCGATTTGACAGAAGACTATCCCTGGAACTTTTGCCAAACTCTGATCTTCTCCGCCCCACCTGCACTCTGAAGGGAACGCGAAGCCCGTCCCCGCAAGGCTCATCAACAGCAGTATCGCCAAACCTGGGCCCAGGATCATCCGGCACGAGCGTTTCATCTCACAATCACATCCCTTCAGCATTTATTTTCCAGTTCAACAAAGAGATAAGTTGAGAGGAGCGTTTCGCCCCCCTCGACCGACTACTCGGCGTCCTCGCAGGACCCGTAGCTCAGCCGTTCCCTATCAGGTCCGGTGCCGTCGCAGTCTCCGGTCTTGTTCCTGTTTCTGCTCTGAGCACCAGATGCCTCGGTTGGACATTGTCCGGATCCGTCGCAGTTCTGAGGGCACTGGTCCTGGTTTATGCAGTTTTCGCAGTCTCCGTCACAGTTCCCGCAGTCTCCGTCACAGTTCCCGCAGTCTCCGTCACAGTTGCCAGCTGGCATAGAGAAGGCGGGTGTCAAGATGAGACAGGCCACTGCCGCCAGCACAACCAATATTTTCATAGTCTTCATTTCACAAACCTCCAAGCGAG
>JBFESM010000078.1:0-8021 GCA_041548445.1 Methanothrix sp.
ACTTCGATGCATCGGCCCAAACCCCTTCCCCAAGCTCTTTCCCTACAGCCCTCGGCCCCTGAACGGGCTCGAAAGATCGATCGTCGTCCTCTCCACCCTCATTCTCTTCTCCTTCCCGCCCCTGGTCCAGGCTTACGGGACGTGGCATCTCTTCGTGGTCGGGGCCGGGTACGCCCTCCTGGGAATGTCGACCGTCAACCTTGCGACGGCGCTGGCCGCCCTCCAGTTCTTTCGCATCCTCACCCGCCACTTCTGCCCGAGGTGTGTCAACTTCTCTTGCCCCCTCAACAGGGTGACGGAGGATACGGCAAGAAGGTACAGGGAGAGGAACCCGGCCATCTCAGCAGCCGGGCAGAAGAAAGGGCGATGGCTGTAGCGGAAATGGCGGGCGGGCGAAGGCGTCGAGCCCCACCCGAACTGGTCTCGGAAGTCAGCAAGAGGCGAGACGATGGATTTCGGTCATATCCTTGCCACAACCTCCATCGGCCTCGCCTCTCGGATCGCCCTCTTCATCCCCCGGATCAGCTCCTCAAGCCCTTCGAGGTCGCCCTTCGATATCAGGTCGACGCAGGCAGACCCGACGATGGCGGCGTCGGCTCCGGCCCTTATCACCTCGGCCGCCTGCTCCGGCGTCGATATCCCAAAGCCCACGGCCTTGGGCAGGTCGGTCTTGACCCTCTCGATCAGGGCTTTTGTCGATTGGAGGACCTCAGCTCTCGCGCCCGTCACCCCGGATCTCGCCACCAGATACAGAAAGCCGCTGGAGCTTTCGGCAACGTATGGGATCCTCTCGGCCGGGGTGTTCGGGGCCACGAGGTATATCAGGTCCACGTCGGCCTTTTTGCAAGCCGCCCTCAAAGGTCCCGCCTCCTCCGGCGGCAGGTCCGGGACGATGAGGCCGGTTATTCCGCTGGCCGCACAGTCCTCGGCGAATTTGTCGAGGCCACGCTGGTAGATCATGTTGTAGTAGCCCATGAAGACGAGGGGGATTTTCGCCTTGACCCGAGAGGCCATCTCGAAGTATACGTCTGTGTTCATCCCAGCCTCGATCGCCCTCTGGGCTGCAGCCTGGATGACGGGACCGTCGGCGATCGGGTCGGAGTGGGGAAGGCCGATCTCGACGACGTCTGCGCCGGCTCTCGCCAGAAGCTCCACGATCTCTGGGGTGGACTCGGGTGTCGGGTCTCCTGCGCAGATGTAGGCGATGAGTAGCGGCCGGTGCTCGAAGGCCTCGGAAAGCTTCATCTTCCCGCCCTCCTCTCGTGCTCCATCACCGTCGCCAGGTCCTTGTCCCCCCGGCCCGATAGATTGATTATCGCGACCTCGCCTAGAGCCTCCGGGTTTTTGAGGGCGTAGCCGACGGCATGAGACGACTCGAGAGCCGGGAGTATGCCTTCGAGGACTGAAAGCCGCCTGAACCCCTCCAGAGCGGTATCGTCGTCGGCGATGGCGGGAGTGACACGGCCGACCTCGACCAGGTGGGCGAGTTCAGGCCCGACCCCTGGATAATCGAGACCCGCCGCCACGGAGTAGGACTCTAGAATCTGGCCATAGGGGTCCTGGAGGATCTTGGTCATGGCGCCGTGGAGGACCCCCTCCTCGCCAACGTTTAGACAGGCCCCGTGGTCCGCGATCTTATCGTCGTGGGATAGACCCCTTCCACCAGCCTCGACGGCGATGAGCTTTGTGTCATCCTTCAAGAAGCCCGAGAAGATCCCCATGGCGTTGGACCCGCCCCCGACGCAGGCGGCGACGGAGTCGGGAAGCCTCCCCTCGGCCTTCAGGATCTGCTCTCTCGCCTCGGTCCCGATGACGCTCTGAAGCTCTCTGACCATCAGGGGGTAGGGATGGGCTCCTGCGACAGTTCCCATCAGGTAGTGAGTATGTTCGTAGCTTCCGGCCCAGTCCCTCAAAGCCTCGTTGATGGCGTCTTTGAGGGTTCTCGATCCCGACTTGACAGGGATCACCTTCGCGCCCATCAGCTCCATCCGGTAGACGTTCATCTTCTGCCGCTCGATGTCCACCTCGCCCATGTAGATCTCGGTCTCAAGGCCGAGGTTTGCCCCCACCATGGCTGCGGCAACGCCGTGCTGGCCTGCCCCTGTCTCGGCGATCAGCCTCGTCTTTCCCATCTCCTTTGCGACCAGGGCCTGGCCCAGGACATTGTTCAGCTTGTGGGCCCCGCCGTGGACCAGATCCTCCCTCTTCAGGTAGACCTTTCGCCCGAGCTCTCGAGAGAGGGACCGTGCCAGGTAGAGGGGGGTGGGCCTTCCTGCGTAGTTGGCGAGGAGCCCTTCCAGCTCCCGCCTGAAATCGGGGTCCTCCTTGAGGCGGCCGTAGGCCTCGGCCAGCTCCTTTAAGGGCTGCATCAGGGTTTCGGGGACGAACTGCCCACCGTACCTCCCGAACCTGGTATTTGACGTCACTGTGATATTCAACAAATGTCATCCGCTCCAAAGAATGTATGATTCAGCGCTTTTAAGGGACCCCGCTTTCAAGGGCGCACCATCCCGTTGAGGGCCATAAGGAGTCGGGGCTCCTTCATCAAAGAGGTTCCGACGAGAAGGGCATCGGCTCCGGCGTTCTCCATCCTCACAACGTCCTCCCGAGTGTTTATGCCGCTTTCGGCCACCACGAAAAGGCCCGAGGCCTTGGCAACGGGTCCCAGCCTCTCGAAGGTCTCAAGGCTGACTTCCAGGGTCGCGAGGTTCCTGTTGTTTATCCCCACGATCCGGGCGTCGGTCCTGAGAGCCATCTCCAGTTCAGCCTCGGTGTGGACCTCCACCAGAGGCTCCATATTCCTGGACAGGGCTGCCTCCACCAGCTCTTCGAGAGGCTCAGCAAAGGCGGCGATGAGGAGGACGAGGTCTGATGCGACCTCGTCGAGCTGCCTCTCGTCCAGTATGAAGTCCTTTCTCAGGACGGGAACGCTGGCAGCCTTCCTCGCGATCCTGGAGTTCTCGAGCGACCCCAAAAAGTAGGTCGGCTGGGTGAGGACCGAGATGGCAGTGGCCCCCGTATCCTCGTAACCTCTGGCGATGGAGGCCACCTCCTGGGGCGACAGGGGTCTATTCAGGATTCGGGGCTTGATCTCGGCTATTATGGGGCTGATCCCCCTCGACCGCAGAGACGCCGCCCGGGACGTCAGGTCCCGAGGATCGGTGATCTGAACCCGGCTCTTCGGATCGGCCTTCGCAAGCGCCGCGAGCCTCGCCTCGGTCTCTATCAAGATCTCTCTGACCACTTCGGAGGTCACCTGACCAATCCCTCCAACCAGTTGGATATCAGCTTCTTTCCGTTTGGCGTCAGGACCGACTCCGGGTGGAACTGGACCCCCACCACGGGAAGGCTTCTGTGTCTCACCCCCATCACCACCCCTTCGGTGGTCATGGCTGATATCCCCAGGGGCGGAGCCAGCCTCTCGACGGCCAGGGAATGGTAGCGTCCCCCTTTCAAGGGGTTTTCAAGGCCCCGGAATATGCCCCGGCCGTCGTGGAAGATATCAGAGGCCTTGCCGTGGACCGGGGTCGTCCTGTTGATCGATCCCCCGTAGGCGAGGTTGATCGCCTGATGGCCGAGGCAGACGCCCAGGATCGGCGTTCCCTCAAACTGCTTCATGATCTCGATGCAGCTTCCGATGTCCCTGGGATTTGCGGGATGGCCCGGCCCCGGGGAGATCACGATTCCCAGGGGGTCGATCTCCTTAACCCTGGAGGTCTCGATCCGGTTACTGACAACCTCGGTCTCGGGATGGAACTGGGATACGTAGTCGACAAGGTTCCAGACGAATGAGTCCTGGTTGTCGATGAAGAGTATCGTCTTTCTGGTCATAGCTCCACCCCCAGGGCCCGCTTCATGGCGGCCATCTTCCGTTCCGTCTCCAAATACTCCCGGTGAGGGTCGGAATCGGCGACGATTCCAGCCCCAGCCTGGACGACTGCGACGTCGCCCTTGATCATGACGCTCCTGATGGTGATGGCAAAGTCGGCGGACCCGTCGGCGGAGAAGTAGCCGACCCCACCGCCGTAGATGCCTCTCGCCGCCCCTTCCAGGTCGTTGATGATCTCCATCGCCCGGATCTTGGGCGCTCCCGATAGGGTTCCCGCCGGGAAGATCGCCCTTGCAGCGTCGAACTGATCGCACTCGTCTCGGAGAGTCCCCCGGACGGTTGTCTCGATGTGCTGGACGTGAGAGTATCGCAGAACCGACATGAAGTCCTCCACCAGGATCGATCCCGCCTTTGAGACCGACCGAACGTCGTTTCTCCCAAGATCTACGAGCATAACGTGCTCTGCCCTCTCCTTCTCGTCCTCCAGCATCCTGGCGGCGAGAAGGTCGTCCTCCTCGGGGCTTCCGCCCCGGGGACAGGTTCCGGCGATCGGGTTTGTCGTGACGACACGATCGTAGAGGCTGAAGAGGGTCTCGGGCGACGCGCCCACCAGGGCCTGGTCTCCAAACTCGAAGATGTAGGTGTAGGGGCTCGGGTTGATCTCCCTCAGCCTCTTGTAGAGGTGGACGGGGTCGGGCCTTGCGAGCAACACCATCGTCCTCCTGGATAGGACCACCTGGAATATGTCGCCGTCGAGGATGTGCTCTTTGGCCTTTCGGACCGACTCCTCGAAAGGCTCGGCGGGATCGGACTCGACGGATACCGGCTCGAGATCTCCGGCCTCCGGCTCCTTCATGTCGAGGTCTCTGAGGTGGTCTATGGCCACTCTGGCGATTTTTTCGGGGTCGTCCTCGGGGACTAGGGGCGCCACCGCCAGGCAGACCTTTCCGGTGAGGTGGTCGAAGACGAAGCTCTTCGAGAAGATCCCAAACTTCGCGTCCGGAGTATCGGAGTTCGAGGCCCTCTCGATCCTCTCACCCACCAGGTCGTAGGCGAGGTAGCCGATCCCGCCCCCGAGGAAGGCCTGTCTTCCGAACTTAGAGGGGCCGACGCTTGCGGGAATGGCGGACCGAAGGAGGTCGAAGAGGTCCATCCCGGTTCTGATCTCGCCGGAAAGGACCGACTCATCGTCACCAGCACCGTCGATCCTGGCGGAGGTGTCGAGCCTTTTTTTCAGAACCTCTTTGAGCCCTTTTCCGCCGTCAAAGATCTCGATGTTGAATCTGTGTCCCTTCACCGTCACCACGGCGGAGGGGCTTGCTCCCACGAAAGAGAACCGTGCCCTCTGGCCCGACTTCTCCACCGACTCCAGGAGGAAGGGGTACCTCTCCATTCGGAGGGCGCAGTAGAGGTTGAGGGGCGCCTGAGGGTCGACGAGATTCGATACATCGAAGAGCCGGGGCACGGGTCCCATCTCCAAGACATCTGATAACCTCTCGGGGGAAGAGTCTACCGCCGTGGGCATGATTTCACCTCCCTCAGGAAGGCCTCGATCTTTCTCGGGTCCTTCACCCCACCGGTCTCAACGCCGGAGGATACGTCCACGGCGTAGGGGCGAACGGTCTTTATGGCCTCGGCCACGTTCTCGGGGTCCAGGCCGCCCGCCAGGATCACCGGGACGTCGATATTTTTCACGAGATCTGCGCTCAGATTCCAGTCGTGAACTGTGCCTGTCCCGCCGAGCTTTCCGCCTTCAAAGCTATCGAGGAGAAGGGCGTCGGCTACCTTCGCCAGGCTCTGGGCCACCTTCTCCATGCCCGGCCTTGCGGGGATCGTTGCCACCAGCCTCTGGGGCACCATCTCCCTGAGGGTCACCAGATCCTCAAAGCTCAATGAATCGTTGACCTGGATCACGTCGGCACCGGTGTCGAGGGCAAGCTTTGCCGCCTCTGCGACGGACTCGGGCTCCACCACGATCACGCTGGAGACGAAGGGCGGCAGATCCTCGATCAGGCCTCTCGCCTCTTCCCGAACGATGCTTCTTTTTGACCTGGAAATCTCCACCACGAAGCCGACGGCATCGGCTCCAGCGGCGACGACGACGTCCCTCGTCGCCACGTCCTTTATCCCGCAGATCTTGGCCCTGGTCACAGAAACCGCTCCAGCTTCTCCGGGTCGCCGCAGGCTGCAATCATCCTCTTAAGCGTCTCGAGGGCCCGTCCCGAGTCTATCGCCTCCTCCGCCATACTCGCTCCGTCGAAGAGGGTCTCGGCGATCCCGCTGACGTACAGCGCGGCCCCCGAGTTCATGGCTACGATATCCCTTCCGGGGTTTCGGGCCCCTGAGAGGATCTCAACGAGCTTTTTGGCGTTCTCCTCGGGACTTCCTCCCCTGATATCCTCCAGGGAGGCGGGGGGGTAGCCGAACTCCTCGGGGGTCATGGTGTAGGTCCTCAGGCTCTCCCCCTTCAGCTCCGATATTAGAGTCGGGCCGGTGTTCGTGATCTCGTCGAGCCCCGACCCGTGGACGACCATCGCCCTCTCGGCTCCCAGGATCTTGAGGGCGGCGGCGAGCTTCTCGCAGAGGTTCGGATCGTAGACGCCCATAACCTGATACTTCGCTCCGGCAGGGTTCGTCAGGGGTCCGAGGATGTTGAAGACCGTCCTCATGCCAAGCTCTCTTCTGATGGAAGCGACCCGCTTCATGGAGGGGTGGAATATGGGAGCGAGCATGAACCCGATCCCCAGGGTCTCGATGCTCTCACACACCTTCTCGGGCTGTGGGGCTACCTCGACACCCAGCTCAGAAAGGACGTTGGCGCTTCCGCAAGCGGAGCTGACGGCGTAGTTTCCGTGCTTTGCCACAAAGGCACCAGAGGAGGCGGCGACGATCGCCGCGGCGGTGCTGACGTTGATGGTGTTCGTTCCGTCCCCGCCCGTGCCGCAGGTGTCGACGAGGGGCCCGGCCACCTCAGGATAGATCCGGACCGAGGAGGACCTCATCGCCTTTGCTAGTCCCGCGATCTCCGAGACCGACTCACCTTTCATCTTAAGGGCGATGAGGAGCGCCCCGATCTGGGCGTCCGTCGCCCCTTCAAAGATCTCTGCTAGGAGAGCCTCCGCCTCCGAGACGGAGAGGTCTTTCCCCTCCACGATCTGTTGGAGATATTTCATAGGATCACCATAATGTATGATTTTGTACTATAATGTCTAAATATCAACGTTATATATAAGGATTGTGCATTGCGGATTTTTAGGTGGATTTGGTATTGAAAAAAAATCCTATTCTAAGGCGAGGGGTTATGGTTTGGGATTATTTTCTTTTTCAGATCAACATTGACCAGACGAAATTAAAAAAGAACGGGAACTAAAGCAGAAAAAAAAAATAAAATCCGTATGACCTTTCGGTTGAAGTGATAGATACTGATTAAGCCCTTAACTTTTCGTTCAGTGATTTTCCAAAAACCTTGATGCGATGATGAACATCGAGTGTGACCAGAGGAGAGGCGAGACCGAGATCTGAAGGTCGTTGTCGAAGATCTGCTCTGGAAGGAGTCCATCCGACCGGTCCAGGACCCAGTCGTAATATCCTCGTGCCCTCTCCAGATCGCCCTTCTGGACCCAGTACGTCGATAGCCAGAAGTTGAGGAGGGGCCAGGCTCCCGCGCCCTTCTTTCTGTGCATCCCATCAAACATCCAGCCGTCGTACTCGTCATGCTCGTAGCGATGGACCCCGCCTCTGAGGGGACCGTCGGTGACGACGAGCTTTCTTTCGATCTCCTCGACCGTCGAGACGATCCGGGGATCTTCGGCCTCGTAGATCGCGAAAGGGTATACGAGGCCGAGGACCGAGGCGTCGATCCGCCGGTCGGTCAGCTTGCCATAAGATCGGACGAAATGGCCGTCAACAAAGTGCTCATCGAGCCTCGCCCTCATCTCCTCGGCCACGGTCCTCCACCTTTCGCTCCCCTCACCATCCGGGATCATCTCGCTGGCGCATTCGAGTCCTCGGATGCAGGCGGCGAGGGAGTAGGTGAAGTTCTCCTCAAGGTCCGGAAAGGCGAGCCTCTCCTCCCAGAGGTCGTTTGCAACGAGGTCGAAGCTTTTGCCGTTCCAGGCGCGAGCGAGGCCGTCAGCCGCCTTTTTGACGAGGTCCTCAAACTCCAGGGCACCTTCGAGGTCGTCCTGATAAT
>JBFESM010000079.1:0-8004 GCA_041548445.1 Methanothrix sp.
AGACGAGACCTGATCGATCGCATCTCGATCACCGGGTAAGGGATCTCGAGGCTGTGGCCCATCAGGGTCTTTTTGTAGCTTGACCGGTTCAAGATCTTCAATTCTTCCGCGTCCGCGGGCACTTCCTCGACGAAGGTCAGCTCGCCCTCTTCGTAGCCGGAGAGGAGCATCTCCCGGATCTGGCCTGTCCCCATTTTGGAAAGCTTGATCTGCTGGGGGAAGTGCCGGCCGAGGCCCAAGACCTCATCGAGGTACTTCCAGGAGTAGCTGTTCCATGTGGTGATGAAAAGCCCGTCCGACGAGGAGACGAAGCTCAAAAAGCGGTTCATCATATCAAAGCCGCCGATCTTTCGGCGGTAGAGGCGATGGGCCTCCTCGATCATCACGATCTTACTCGGGGCGCCCTCCAAAACCTCGAAATTTCGGATCAGCGAGCGGGCGTCGATCCTGATCCCCTCCTCTCCGGTCATGCCCTCGACCCGATCCATCAGCTCTGACTCGCCGTAAAAGGGGTCGGATATTACGGCCAGGTTCGATCTATGCCCCTCTCCGTAGTCGACTATGACCTTCTTGATGAGGCCGATCTCCTCTTCGAATCTAGGTGTCATATGGCAAGACCTGCATAAAAGGCGCCCAGAAGGTCGGATCTGGCGAACTTCTATTTTACCATTATTTTTGGGACAACTTGTAGATTAAACTTGTCTATTAAACCCGTCTCAGGGCGGCATCCAGCCATAGTTATAAATTCATTTTCATATCATAGGGGCAATCGATGACCCTCCTTCGGGAAGATGGACGGTGTCATTACTCGATCGAGTCGAAAAATATTAAATAGATAAGTACGTTAAATGAATTGATTTGAAATGAAGGGAGTTTTGGGGGGGTAGCATGAAATGCCTAATTTATCTTGCGATCGCGCTTTTGGCGTTGGCGCCGACGGCTCTCGGCGCGGTAGGGACAACTGAACAATCGGGAGGGTCGGCTTCCACCGATCCGATGTTATCGTACTACGGTGAGGCGCCGAGCCTCAAAGGGCCTTACGAGGAGGGTTATTCGCCGACGGAGCTGGATTTCGGAACGCCCGAAATGTACAGCTTCTCTCCCGACGATCGGCTGAGCTTCGTCTCAGCCACGCCTCCAGAGACAGTCCAGGCCGGGATGGGCGGAGCTTCTGGAGCTAGCGCCACAGGCGCAGGATCCTGGTACTGGCCTGGATCAGTGGAATCTCAGAACAAGCTCTACGTCCAGACTCGCGACGGCGTAACGACGGTGGCGGGCTGCAGCAACGGAGGATATCTTCCCCTCTGGGCGAAGGTCGCCTACACCGGGAACTTCTTCGTCTACGAGTGGTACCCGAACAGTCTCACGCCGTCCGTCAACTGGTATTTCTGGACCTGGCCCGACTACCTCAAGGGCTGGTTCAAAGGTGACGACTCTGGCTGGCACGTAATCTGCTTCCACTGCGACAAGTCCAGCAACTACGTCTACATTTACGTCTGGCCTGAGGGTGGATCGTACACGGAAGGAAGAACCACAAGCTATTCGAATATAGAGGCACCGCAAACCGTGCCATCGTCTACCACTTTGAGCAGCGGCAGCCTCTCGACGGGCCTTGGCACGGCCACGCCAACGCCGCCAGACCCGGTCTCCGAGGGGCTGATGCCCACGGATCTGCGGCTACCCGCTCCGGACTGCGCCACTCCTGTTGGCGGTTCCCAATATGACGGCTGGACGACTGATTCGACGGGTTATTGCGCCCCGACCACTGGAAGCTCTGGCTACACCGGTTACACCACCGGACCTACAGACTACAGCTGCGGCGGCACGGGCACCATCTCGCCGCCCGGCTACAGCGCAGGCGCCGACACAATATCCGACTTCGGGCTGGTCTACACGCCGAGGGCCGCATCCAAGTACAACGAGTACTACGTCCAGACCTGGCCTAACAGGCTGACGACGGTGGCCAGCACCCAGCAGAACGAGTGGCTCCCGCTCTGGTCCAAGATCAAGCGGCCGGGGATGTACTGGTCTTTCGAGTGGCCGCCCTGCAGGTCCGGACACTACTGCACGCCCGAGGTGAAGAGCCTCGGCTACAAGAAAGAGGGCTGGTATCCGACCTGGTTCAAGAGCAGCACCCCTGGCTGGCACCTGCTCTGTTACCAGTGCAACGACTGGAGCAACTACGTCTACATCTACGTCTGGCCCTTCAACTGTTGACCTGGCCCGCCTCCTCCCCCCAATTTCGGGGGGTGGGGCAATCTCTTTATATACAGTAAGCTTGGGTCTACTCTGAAGTAATCTGAAGCAATTACCCTTACTGGAGGATGTTTATTGGCGAGAAGGTCACAGAGAAAGTCTGACAGCAGGAAGGTCAAGACTAAGCAGTGGTATAAGGTCGTGGGGCCCGATATGTTCGGAAAATCTCCCGTCGGGGAGACCCTTGCCAGCGACCCGAGCAAGATTATGGGAAGGGTCATCGAGACCACTCTTGGGGAGCTGACAAACAACTTCTCTAAACAGAACATCAAGCTCAAGTTCAAGGTGGACCAGGTGGCTGGCGATTCCGCTTACACCAAGTTCGTGGGCCACGAGTTGACCAGCGATTACGTGAGGTCCCTGGTCAAGAGGAGAACTTCCCGGATCGACACCATCATCGACGTCACCACCAGCGACGGCTACAAGGTCAGGGTGAAGCCGAGCTGTTTCACCGTGAAGAGGGCGAGGACCACTCAGGTCAAGACGATTAGAGACATCGCATCGAGCATAATTCAGGAGAAGGCAGGAACCCTCGACCTCAACCAGTTCATCCAGGAGGTCGTCTTGGGCAGGCTCTCTCTCGACATATACAGGGACGCAAAAGAGATCTATCCGCTGCGAAGAGTGGAGATCAGAAAGACGGAAATTCTGGCGGGGCCCGTTGCCACATGAAGATACTGGGATTCTTCGGCAAGGGCGGTACCGGCAAGACCACCCTCACCGCCCTGATCCTGCGCGAGCTGGTCAGGCGGAATGAGGAGGGCTTGCTCGCCGCCGACGCCGATGCCAACGAGTGTCTTGCAAGCCTCCTCGGGGCCGAAGGGGCGCCGAGGCTTTCCGATATGCTCCAGAAGTACAAGCGACAGCGGGAGCAGAGCCCGGAGCTGACCGGGATCGACATATTCCATAACCTCTTCGACACCCTTCTGATGGAGGGCGAGCAGGACGGCTACGACATGCTGATCATGGGCCGGGGCGAGGGATCTGGTTGTTTCTGCTCGGTCAACAACCTCCTCCGGGCGGTCTTCGAGAAGACCGTCGAGGGTGAGACCTACAACTACCTCCTCGTGGACTGCGAGGCCGGGGTGGAGCACATCTCCCGGAAGACCTCGGGCAAGATCAACGACGCCATAATCGTAACCGATGCGAGCAAGGTCAGCCTCGACACCCTCAAGCGGATAAAAGAGGTGGCCTCTGAGGTCGGGGCGAGGATCGAGAACTACTACGTCGTCGCCAACAAGACCAGACCTGATATGCTGGACAAAGTCGAGAAGACTGCAGAGAGCCTCGGGTTTAAGTACCTGGGCGCAATCCCCGACGATCCCAACTTCATGGAGATCGCCTACGAGGGAAAGACCGTCTTCGACCTGCCCGATGACTCTCCAGCGGTCTTGGCCGCAAAGAAGATCACAGACCAGCTCCTCGGAACATAAATAAACTGAGCCTCACTGGAAGAACCATGAACGCCAACTTTTCTAAAGCGGCCTCGCTTCTGATCTGCCTTGCAGCCTGCCTCGTTGCGGGTTGCTCTGATCAGAACGAGGGGGAGAAAGCCAGCCAGTCGGAAGAATCAGTCTCTGAGCTGGTGGTGGCGATAACCGCTCCCTCCACGGGCTCGGTCCTCTCTGGCGACAAGGCCATGAGCTTCGATGGCGAGGCCACAGGCGGGAAGAAGCCCTACTCTTATCGCTGGTCGTCGTCTTTGGATGGAACCCTCTCCACGGAGAGGTCTTTCGTGAAGTCGCCGTCGGAGATGAGCAAAGGCAGATACGTCGTCATCCTGACTGTGACCGACAGTGCCGGGGCCAGCGGCCAGGCCAGCATCACCGTGACCGTGCTCTAGGCTGGAGCTTTGCGGCAGTGGTGGGGTCCTGTTACCCTGCCCAACCATTTCGAGCAGTGCTTGGGTCGATGACGATATTGGTTACGATCATAGCTTCGCCTCAGCGAGGGCAGAGCTGCACCGGCAGCGCCTCTTTTCCGGCATTATCGAAATTGCGGCATCTATGATCTCTTTTAAAAGTCCCATGGATTTTGCCATCTCGCCTGTGATCTCTGTCGCAGACATGGCCTCTTTTCTCATCCCCGCGGCGGGGTTTGTGACGATGCATATCGAGGCGTAACACAGCTCCAGCTCTCGCGCTAGGGCCACTTCCGGATAGCCTGTCATTCCGACGACGTCTCCGAAGCGTCTCAACATCCTGATCGAGGCGGGGCTTTCGAGGTGGGGCCCCTCGGTGCAGACGTATATTCCTTGGTTTACCTCAGCGCCTGCGACCTTTGCGCCCTCGATGAGGGCACGTCTGACCTCGGGACAGTAGGGTTTTGTCAAATCGACGTGGACCGCCTCCTCCTCGAAGAAGGTCTGTGGCCGGGACTTGGTGAACTCCACGAAGTCGTGGGGGACGACGAAGCTTCCTACCGAGTGCCAGGACATCGTGCCCACGGTGTTGGTGGATACGACCCGGACCGCGCCCCACTTTTTAGCGGCCCAGAGGAGAGCTCTGTAGTTCACCCGGTGGGGCGGAAGGTGACCCTCGCCGTGTCGTGTGACGAAGAGGACCTCCTCACCGTTCAATTTCGTCACCCTCGGCCTCACTTTGCCGTAGGGAGTATCGATCGAAACGGCCTCGCCTTCGATTTCGATTCCGGTTCCGCCGATCATCGCGATCTTCTTTTCCATGTTTGTGGGGGACATCTTCCGAAGTTAAAGGGCTTGTCCTGAGGAGATAGAACCGTTCCAGGGATGAGGCGGTTCGAGGTCGTCGTCGTCTGTTTGGCGTCTGATATGGCGAAACCTACATAAGGCCCGTGCCCCTCTTGCCTCTGAAACGGCCGTCCAGCCAAGGACGCCCGTATATCGATCACAACTCCCATTCACGGGCCCTTTTGAGGAGAATACCAGATGGAATTTACCGCCCAAGAAAAGTACGAATTCAAACGTCTGCTCGAAGACCTGAGGAGCAAGAGCGGTAGGGGTACGGAGCTGATCTCGCTCTACATCCCACCCGACAAGCAGGTCTCGGACGTTACATCCCAGCTCAGAGACGAGCACGGTCAGGCATCCAACATCAAGTCCAAGCTCACCCGAACCAACGTCCAGAGCGCCCTTGAGTCGGTGATGGCCAGGCTCCGCCTGATACCGAGGCCGCCGCCAAACGGCGTTGCCATATTCGTGGGGGCGGTCGACATCGGCGGGAACAAGACCAACCTGTACAGCAAGGTCCTCGAGCCTCCAGATCCGATAGTCACCTACCGGTACCACTGCGACTCCTCATTCCTTCTCACCCCCCTAGAGGACATGCTGGCGGATAAGAAGACCTTCGGACTGATAGTCCTGGACAGAAGAGAGGCGACGATCGGGACCCTCAAAGGAAAGCAGGTCGATTCCGTGAAGCACCTCACCTCCTCGGTCCCCGGAAAGCAGAGGAAGGGCGGTCAGAGCAGCCGAAGGTTCCAGCAGCTGAGGCTGATCGCGATCCACGATTTCTACAAGAGGATCGGGGACAGTGCCACCGAGGCGTTCCTACCGATCGACAGAAACGACCTGGAGGGGATACTGATCGGAGGGCCGTCTCCCACGAAAGAGGAGTTCGTCGATGGCGAGTTCCTCCACCACGAGCTTCAGCAGAAGATCCTGGACGCTCTGGACGTCACTTACACCGACGAGTCGGGCCTTTACGAGCTGGTGGAGGCGGCTCAGGAAAGGCTCCTCGACCTCGAGCTCACCCAGGAGAAGCTGATCATGAGGAGGTTCATGAAGGAGCTGGTGAGCGACAAGGGCCTTGCCTCTTACGGGGAGGAGGAGGTCCGGCAGAACCTGATCATGGGGGCGGTGGACACCCTCCTCCTCTCCGAGGACCTCCGCAAGACCAGGGCCGTCATCAGGTGCACCAACGCCGGCTGCGGCCGCTCGGTGGATGTCACCAGATCTCCGAACAGCCCACCGCCGGAAAACTGTCCCAAGTGCGGATCTCAGCTCGAGATCACGGGCGAGGTGGACATCATAGTAGATCTCTCCAAGATGGCGGAAAATAGCGGAAGCGACGTCAAGATCATCTCCACCGACTTCGAGGAGGGTGCCCAGCTCCTCAGGGCCTTCGGCGGGATCGCCGCGATCCTCAGGTTCAAGACGAGCAGCGTCTGATACCCTCTCTTCGGCTCATCGGATCCTCAACCATCCAGTCCAAAATTCCGAAATCTGAAATACCAGAACGAAAAACCAAAGAAGATGATGATCGAGCTGTCAGCAAGCGTGGCCGTAAGGCCCACCGAAAGCCCGGAAAAGGTGGCAGGAGCCCTGAAGATGCTCTTTCCCGACATCGAGCTCGCCGAGAGCGTTGGCCAGATCGAGGGCCGGGGCGGCGCAGAGTCTCTTTCGACCTTTCACCGCCTCTTGAGAGAGCAGAGGATCCTGGACTCCGCAAGGTCCGTGATGCTTCGGGGAAGGATCGGGGACTTGATCCAGTTCAGGCTGAACAAGCAGGCGGCCACCGTCGGAAAGGTAAGCTTCCCTCCGGAGGAGGAGCCCTTGGGCTCGATACACGTTCAGATCAGGGGGCCAAAGACGCTGATAGACTGGCTCGCCCCCGAGACGTTCGAGGGAAAGCCGATCGAGGAGATCAATCTGGAGGAGGATTATGTTTAGTTTTTCGTCTAGCGCACTTGTCGATCGGCCCTTCGACTGGGCATATCAGCTGGAAGAGCTCGGCTATTCCGGCTGGGAGATCGTGAACGAGGGAAAACAGAGGCTGACGGCGGAGACGATGCCCCTCGCCCGAGAGATCGTCGAGACGACCGACCTCGTGATCACGATTCATCTCCCCTACTCCGATTTGAACCTCGCCAGCATGAACCAGCCGATCTGGGAGGAGACGCTCCGGCAGATGAAGACGTGCATCAGTCTCGCGTCCGAGTTCTGCAGGCTTGCCGTCGTCCATCCCGGGTACCTCTCGCCCCTGGGAAAGCAGATGCCTGACCGGGCCTGGGAGCAGAACATTTTGGGTCTCCAGGAGATCTGCGATCATGCCTCTGACCACGACATGACCATCGCCGTCGAGAACATGCTGAACATAGAGTCGATGCTGGGAAGGACTCCCGAGGAGATCCTGGGGATGCTGGAGAACGTCGGCCGGGAGAACCTCGGTTTTGTTTTCGACATCGGCCACGCCAACACCAACGGGAACGTCGACTCGTTCCTGCCTCTCAAAGACAAAATGGTCCACGTCCACGTCCACGACAACAAGGGGGTGAGGGATGAGCACCTCCCGGTAAAGAGCGGAAACGTCAACTGGTCGAGGGTGGCGAAAGCCCTCAACGGATACGACGGCAGGTTCGTGACCGAGGCCCGGACCCTGGTCCAGGGAGTGCAGAGCATGAGAAATCTGAAGACCTTTATGGACCATTTGGAGGTGACCCCGGATGATATCGTCTCTTGACGACCTGGCTGAAGACATCTCCCGCTACTTCGAGGCGAAAGACCAGGCGAGAGAGGAGGCGCTCCAGTTGACGAGGATCGTAATCAGAAGGTGCGGAGCCGCCATAAGGTCGATCCACCGGGGCGAGTTCGACCGGGCCCTGGAACTGACCAACAAAGCCGGAGAGGTCCTCATCAGGATCCAGGACCTTCTGAAAGATCATCCCGACGTCCGGTACGCGGGCTTCGTCGACGGCGCAGAGCAGGAGTACGCCGAGGCGAGGATCGTCTACGCGATCATCACAGGCCAGAGTACTCCAACGCCCGAAGAG
>JBFESM010000080.1:0-7962 GCA_041548445.1 Methanothrix sp.
AGGATAGTTTATTCCAAAAAGTTCGAGGAACGATATCATACAAACCCGGTGGAGAATCCCGATCGTGCGAGACTGACCGCTTTGGAGCTGGAAGGGCGCAAGTTTGTGGAGCCGGTGCCTGCAAGCCTGGAGGACGTATCAAAGGTCCACAGCAATGAACACCTCGAGAGGGTGAGGAGAAAGGGCATGCTAAACCCAGCCCTCCTCGCAGCCGGTGGCGCCTGCCTGGCTGCAGAGCTCGCCCTCGCGGGGGAGCCGGCCTTCGCCCTGATCCGGCCTCCGGGCCACCACGCCGCGAGCGACCACGCCTGGGGCATGTGCTACTTCAACAACATGGCAGTGGCCATCAGGAAGATTGAGGACCAGATTAAAAAGGCGCTTATAATCGACATCGACCTTCATTTCGGCGACGGAACGGTCAGCATATTCCGGTGGGATGAGAAGGTGGAGGTCGTGAACGTGGGCGCCATCGACATGGGGTTTGATTACCTGAAGCTGGACAGGAACGGATACCTGGACCAGGTGGAGAGGGCGCTTGAGATCCACGACTTCGACATCGTTGCAGTCTCTGCCGGGTTTGACACCTACATGGAGGACTGGGGTGGCCTTCTCACAATCGAGGATTACCGGGAGATCGGCAGGATCATCAAGGAGGGAGCTTTGAAAAAGGGCAGGGGAAGACGATTTGCCGTCCTCGAAGGCGGGTACCACCCCGATCTCGGGCTCTGCATCAAGAGCTTCGTTGAAGGATTTGAGTGAAGCTTTATGGCGGCGTTTCAGATCGGCCTCGAATCCTCTGTCCATCCGGCCAGGAACGAACTCGCCGGCAAAAAAGACTTAAAGCAAAAAGCGATAAACTTGGTGATCAGAGGTGAGACTAGATGACAAAAGTGAGTGAGGTCTACAGGTGCGAGGTCTGCGGCAACGTAGTCGAGGTGAAGGAGGCCGGCGCGGGCCAGCTGGTCTGCTGCGGAAAGCCGATGGTCCTGACAAAAAAAGCGTGACCGGCCCGAATATACATTTTTGTGATCTTCTTAAGGCTCTATTTTTGAGATTTCGTCTTGTAGCAATTCGATCAAAAAGTTTATTACTAAATAAGAGATAGTGTGGGTGGCGTGCGTGAAAACCCGTTTCGTGACCTTTCAGAGAACCGCGCTCGCCGCCAAAGGGTGGCAAAGACGACAACAGCCTTCCTAAAACAAGGGTACCAGAGGAGAGGGGATGAAAAGCACCCCCTCCGAAGCTCTGGCATCCCTTTTCTTCTGCCAGAGTTCCCGAATACAATAGGAAAATTTCGTAAAATTTAGTTATCAAAGGTCAATTCAAAGTCATCGAGTCCAAGATAATTCGAGCGGCTTTCAGCTCTTGTGGCTCCCGTCGCATAGAGGCTTGTTCTTCGATCTCCCGCACCTGCAGAGGGCGAAGGGCCCCTCCTCGGCGATGGCGTCCCCATCTTCGCCTACGAGGACGCATCTCCCCTTGACGAGAAGCGGTCCATCTTTCACCACCCTGATCTCCGCTGGAGGCGCCTGGCCCAGGTCTATTGGGGCTTGAAGCTCCTCGTTCTTCTTGTAGGAGAGGGCCCCGGAGGGGCATCGATCGATGGCCTTCATGATCTCCTCGGAGGTTGCGCCCTCCATATTTATCCATGGGCTTTTATCGACGTCGAAGACCCCGGGCAGGCATTTCAGGCATTCCGCGGAATGGATGCACTTTTCCGGGTCCCAGCGGACAGTTATCTCGTCGTTGGTGTACTGCTTCACGATTCCACACCACCAGAAACTTCCTCAGGCGCTATATGGTCATAAATATCACTAAAGCTTATCCACAAATCTGGATCTTTTCTGGCTCGGATAATCTTCGCCGCCCAATTCCAAAAGTGCTGAAATAGCCTTTTATAGTAACCATTTCCATTCACCATCTTGATCGTTATGAAGGGAAGATATCTGGGAATATCGAGCCTGGCCCTGATCCTGGCCCTCCTCTGCACCGCGGCAGCGGCTGAAGACGACGAGGCCGGAGAAGGTCAAAAAGAGCTGCTTAGAATCTCGACGACCACCAGCCTCTACGACACCCTGCTCCTGGACGACATGGAGGACATCTTCGAGGGGATGTACGACGTCGATGTCCGCACCGTCTCCGGCGGGACTGGGATCGCGATCGAACGCGCCGAGAAGGGCGACGCCGACCTGATCCTGGTCCACGATGTGGTGAGGGAGAGAAAGTTCATCGAGGAGGGGTACGGCCTCTCGCGGACCTGCTTTGCCTACAACTACTTCATCATCGTCGGCCCTGAGGACGACCCCGCCGGGATAACGGGAATGAACGCTTCCGGGGCGATGAAGACGATAATGGAGCAGGGTATAGAGAACCCCGATCTGGTCAAGTTCGTGTCCAGGGGCGACGACTCCGGAACCCACGCCCGGGAGAAGCTCCTCTGGGATAGAGCTGGTCTCGACTACGAAGAGGTCGCATCTTCTGGCGCCTGGTACGTTGAAGCCGGCCAGGGGATGGGCCCGACCCTGCTGATGACAAGCGAGATGGAAGGCTACACCCTCTGCGACACCTCCACCTTCGCCGCCTTCAAAAGCGACCTCTCCCTGGTTCCCCTGATCGAGAGCGATGACTTCCTCATCAACGTCTACGCGGCGATTCCGGTGAGCCCCGCCACCTACCCCGACACAAACTGCGAGATGGCCAGAAACTTCATAAACTACCTGGTCTCCGATGAGGGCCAGGACCTGATCGCAGAGTACGGGACAGAGACTATCGGCAAGCAGCTCTTCAACCCAGCGAGAGGAAACTGTGATCTGATCGGGTGCTCCGGGGACGAGTGTGCCATGCAATTGGCCGAGGACGCCTGCGGACAGGCAGAGGCATAAGCGCAAGATCCGGTATTCGGAATGCGGATCGGAGTCTAGCGAAATATTCGGGTGAAACCTTTGGATGAGATCGCGTCGGGGCTTGTAAAAGCGGTGGAGCTGATACTGGCCCTCGACCCGACCGTCGTGGAGATAACGGCGAGGTCCCTCGCCATCGCCGTGACATCGACGGTCATCGCCGCCATCGTCACCGTTCCCCTCGGCGGCCTCATCCACTTCCACAATTTTAGGGGCAAAAGGGCCGTCGTGAACCTCATCCAGACCCTCTACAGCCTGCCAACGGTCACCGTCGGCCTCGTCGTCTTTCTCCTCCTATCAAGGTCCGGCCCCCTCGGAAGCCTCGGCCTTCTATTCACTCCCGGGGGGATGGTGATCGGCCAGACGATCCTCATCTCGCCGATCATGATGGGTCTCACCATCGCCGCCCTCAGCGGCGTAGGACCCTCCGTCCGTGATTCGGCCGTATCCCTCGGCGCCACGAAGGTTCAGGCTATCTTCACCATCATGATGGAGGCGAGAGCTGCCATGCTGGCTGCGGTCCTCCTCGGCTTCGGCCGGGCCCTCTCCGAGGTGGGTGTGGCGATGATGATCGGAGGAAACATCCGAGATTACACCAGGGTGTTGACGACTGCCATCGCCCTTGAGACCTCTCGGGGCGATATCGAGTTCTCGATGGCTCTTGGGATAATCCTGGTATCGATATCCCTGATCGTCAACCTCCTAGTCAACAGGGTCCAGGGGAACTGGTGGGCATGATCGAAACTAGGGGCATCTGGGCAAGAAGGGGTGGTGCCGAAATTCTGAAGGACGTGTTTATTAAGGCGAGGAAAGGCGAGACCCTGGCGATCATCGGTCCCACCGGCTCGGGAAAGACCACGCTTATTCGGATCCTCGACCTCCTCGACCCACCCGACGAGGGGAGGGTCTTCTTCGACGGATTCGACGTAACAGAAGACGAGAAGGCGAGGTTCGAGGCGAGGAGGAGGATGGCCATGGTCTTTCAGAAGCCCTCGATGTTCAACGTCTCCGTCGAAAAGAACGTCTCCTACGGCCTCAGAATAAGAGGCGTCTTTGGCCCCGCCGTCCGGGATCGGGTGAGGGACGCCCTCCGGGACGTGGGCCTTTCCGGGTACGAAAATAGACGAGCTTTCAGCCTCTCGGGCGGCGAGGCCCAGAGGGTGGCCCTGGCGAGAGCCCTGGTCACCGAGCCCGAGCTTCTCCTCCTGGACGAGGCGACGGCGAACCTCGACCCCAGAACGGCTGAGACGATCGAGGGTCTGATCCGAAAGGCCGGGGAGGGAGGCCTCGCGGTGGTGATGGCGACCCACGACCTGGACCAGGCTCGGCGTCTCGCCGACAGGATCGGCGTTGTGATCGGAGGGGAGCTGGTCCAGCTGGGCTCTCCGGAAGAGGTCTTCGAGAGCCCCAGGTCGGAGGAGGTGGCCCGCTTCGTCCGGGCGAGGGTTGGGTGGTGATGCGTCCATCTTATAGATCGTTCTCTTTGGATATATCAACCAATTCCAGGCGTACCACCAATAACTCGGACCATAAGGTGGCACAATCTATTTTTACAGTGATGAAGTTGGAGGCGGGACGATCCCGTGGCCCATCAGTTGAGGGCGTTCTTGCAAGAATCTCTTGGAAGATTTCGAGGAGGATGAAGGAGATATCTAGCCCATCTATCTCGTTTCTTCAGTCCTCTCCCTTCACCAGACCTTACCCGCAAGGCAGTACCGAAAGAGGAGCTTCAAAAGGGGCGCGTACTTCGGCTTCATGATGCCGGGATGGAGCAGGCCCCTCCAGACTAGCCAGGGGCTGGCGGTGAACTTCAGGCCGGGAAAGACCAGGCCGTTCATGGCGGTCCCAAGCCGGCATAGCTCATCGTTGGAGAGATCCGCAAGGGCGTCTCTAGCCTTCAGATGGAGGTCGGAGGCGACGAAGTCTTTTCTCATTCTTGATTCGTACTCGATTCTTTTTGTCTCGCCCCGGAGGTGTCGGTCGATCGCCTCGGCGGCGATCCGGGCCGACCTCGCCGCCGGGTAGAGGCCGCCGCCGGTGAAGGGGTTTGTGAACCCTCCGGCGTCGCCGATAAGGACGGCCCGTCCCTTCTGTAGTTTCGGGGCGACGCCCAGGGGGATCGCGCCCCCGTTCTTCTCGAGGACCTCGCCCTCGATTTTGTACTTCGATATGAAACTCTCCAGCGTTGGGACGGTGCCGAAACAGCCGACGTTGGCCGTGCCCCGCTCGTTCTTGGGGAAGATCCAGCAGGAGTAGGAGTTTTTGGGGCGAAGGTCGTGGTCGATGTAGGCGTATATGGCGTCGTCCTCGGGCCATGTCATCTCCACCTGGGCCGCCGGGACGAGCCGATTTCTTTCGCCCATCGACCTTGCGACCCTCGATGCCGGGCCGTCGGCTCCGACTATGGTTTCGGCTTTGATCGTCTCTCCCCCCCTGAGGCAGACTTTGCCTGAATCGGGATCGACGCTTTCGACCTTCTGGCCGAGGGCGACCTCCGCTCCCGACCGCTCCGCAAGCTTCAGAAGATGCCGGTCGAAACTTGGCCGGTCGAGCATGTAGATGTCTCCCCTCACCCTGTAGCTCGCATGGTTTGGGAAGACGACCTGGAGGTAGCGGGCCCTTCCGGCGATGAAGTCGCCGGTCGCAGTCGCAAACTCCGGAAAGCACGCGCCAAAGAGCCCCTCTGCGCACTGCTTGGGGATGCCCACCACCTCCTTTCTGTCGATGAGGATGACCTCGTGCCCCATCTCCGAGAGAAATCGGGCAGCTGTACTCCCGGCGGGACCCGCGCCCACCACCACTGCCGAATACACACCGTCTTCCTTCACCTCACAAAGGATCAAACTTTCGATTCCGCGGCAAGACCCGAAGAGTTTATCGTCTGATAGTTCGTCCGAGAAACTATGAGCATCGCCCGTCTCCTCAGATCTAAGCCCAAACCCAGAATCGCAGAGAGTCCTCCGGTGGACATCCTGGAGCTGAAGAAGGAGCCCTACTACATCGTAGCCTCTGTGGAGGTGGGCAACAGCACCACCAAATGCATCCTCACCGCCACCAACATGAAGAACGGCCAGACCCGGATCGTCAACAAGACGGTGAAGATGACCCGAGACGTCAGGAGGTCAAAACCCGGGGAGGAGGTCTTCGCCCGGACCCTCTGCGGAACGCCCCTCACCAGGGAGGCGGTCTCAGAACTGGTGCGTGACACCCTCCTTGAAAGCCACGCCAAAGCGAGGCTCTCCATCAAAGACGACCTGAACTTCGTCGTCCGATCGACGGGGGTCGTCGCCGGTTTCTCCTCGCCGGACGAGGTAGGAACCTTCATTCAGGCCCTCGCCGACGGCTGCCTGATAGCCGGAGTTCCGCCGAGGCTCATGACTCCGGCGATGTCTATCCACAACATCCCCGACAGGTTTCGGCCCTACAGCCTGATGGAGAAGATAGTCTTCAACGGGCCGGTCGCCTCGGTCTTCCCGCCCCAGGGCTCGACCGGCGTTGAGATAGTGGCCAACGAGATGGAGGGGGAGCTTGCCACCGCCGGGATAAAGGAGGGGAGCAAGTGGACCGACGTCGATTTTCGAAACCCATGCCTCTCCCTCGACTTCGGAACGACCCTCGACGGCAGGATAACCTCTGGGGAGACGCCCTACTCAAACACCATCGGAAACTTCTGCGGCCTTGCAGGAGCGATACCCGACGCCCTGATCCAGGGGACGGGCCTCGTCGATCCCGAGACCGGAACCACCCTCGACCTCTTCAGTGGAAAGAAGGTAAAGATCGACAAGACCGCGAGAGACTACGCGAGGGTGATCGACGAGCACATCAGAGTCGAGAGGGTTCCCATCGGCAGGACCAGGTACGGAAGCGTCCCCGTAGACGCTTCGGCCGCCGCGAAGATCGGGGTTGCCCTCATAGGCTGTGACGTCGGCGAGAACGGAAGCCAGCTCAACCGTCTCGCCCAGATAGGAAGGGAGATCCACCAGGAAAAGGGGCTCAAGACCCTCTTTGGAGCGATCGACGTCGCCGCGGCCACCACCGCCAGGCGCCTCGTCGAGGCGGCGATCGAGGCGGGCCTCGTCACCAAAGAGACGGCCATAGGCATCACCGGCAGGGCCGGGATCAGCGGAAACAAGCCCGACCTGATCCTGGAGGAGATCGGAACGCTCAACCTCTACGACCAGCCCGAGAAGAACATAGTCTTCGTAGACGACGGCCTCGCTCGAGGCGCGGCGGTGATGGCGAGATGCATGAACTCCATGGGAACTCCGAAACACCCCATGGGAGGTCTACGGGGCGGAGGCTGCATCCTCAAGAAGAGGATCGATTACGAGTCGAGAACCTGACACCTCTCGGGCGAGGGAAATTGCGAAATATAGAAGTGTACTGTAGAAGAAGAGAATAATAAGTGGACGTCGACATGCTGGAACCTGCAGAAGGCGGAGGGGATCGGTCTTCGAGGAGGCTTTATGAAAGAGGGGCTCGGGATGCTCCTCCGTCAAAAGAAGGTGTGGAGAAGAGGCTGACCGGGCTCTACCCAAAACCCCTGGAGGGGGAAAGGATACCGATATCCTTCCTCGGATCGGAAAAAAGAAGGGTCGGCTGGTCGCCCGAGGAGGGAAAGAGCGTCCAGATCGACGAAGAGACTGACCTCGATTCTCTGAAACGGGTTCGAGAGATAAACGAGGTCCAGATATTCAACTGGCTCACCGGAAGGGAGGGCCTTATCGAGCTGCCCGACCACGAGATGGAGGAGCTATCGACCCTTCTGGACGCCAAGAACGGTGAGCAGCTCGTCTATTCTCGGGAGAAGGTGAAGGGGAAGCTGAAGCCGAGGTTCGATCTCGAAGAGGTAAAAGAGCCCCGAAGATGGCTATTATCGGAGCGGATTTGAAGGCAGAAAGGGGCGGCTCCTTCAGGTGGTCTGATACGTCGTGGCGGGTGAAAACTTCGGTATTGGGTGCCCGGTCCCGGAGCTGACGAAGTGGCGAATCCTAACGGCTTTATATCGGAAGCGCCAAAATCTTTCAAGATGATGAGGCTAACAGCGCGCGTCTCCGGCAGG
>JBFESM010000081.1:0-7888 GCA_041548445.1 Methanothrix sp.
ACCTTCATGATGATCTGGACCACCACCCCCTGGACTATCCCCGCCAACGTCGGAGTCGCGGTCCACCCTGAATTCGAGTACTCGAAAGTCCGGGCCTGGAAGGATGACGCCAGCGAGGCCGAGATCCTGATCATGGCGACATCCCTCGTCGAGAGCGTCCTACGGGAGGGCAGATACAAGGATTACGAGATTCTGGACCGGTTCGGAGGGACCGAGCTTGAAGGAATCGAGTACGAGCATCCCCTCGTCGACCTGATCCCGGCCCAGCGGGATATCGTTCACAAGATCCACCTGGCAGACTTCGTCACCGCCGAGAACACGGGATCAGTACACATCGCTCCAGGCCACGGTCTAGAGGACTTTGAGCTCGGCGTTAAGGAGGGGATGGCGATCTTCTGCCCCGTCGGCGAGGACGGCCGCTACACCCTCGAAGCCGGGGAGAAGTATGTGGGCAAGTACGTCAGATCTGCAAACGACGAGGTGAACGAGGACCTCGCCGAGCGGGGGCTTCTTTTGGCCGAGGGGGATCTCGTCCACAGGTACGGCCACTGCTGGCGGTGCAAAACCCCGATCATCTACATCGCAACACCCCAGTGGTTCCTCAAGATCGCAGACCTTCGAGACGAGATGCTCGACGAGATCACCAAGGTCAAGTGGTACCCGGATTGGGCGGGCTCCGCACGGTTCAAAGACTGGATCAGCGGCGCTCGGGACTGGTGCATCTCCCGCCAGAGGTACTGGGGGATACCGCTTCCCATCTGGATCTGCGGGAAGTGCGGCGAGATGGAGGTGATCGGCTCGATGGAGGAGCTGAACGCTCGGAGCGGTGCCGTCATCGAAGAGCTCCACCGGCCCGCCGTCGATCTCGTGACCCTCAAGTGCCCCTGCGGCGGCGAGATGCGCCGGGTCCCCGACGTCTTCGACGTCTGGTTTGACAGCGCCGTCGCCTCCTGGGCGACCCTAAACTACCCCAGGGACCAGGAACAGCTCAAAGAGTGGTGGCCCGCAGACTTCATCACCGAAGGCCACGACCAGACAAGGGGCTGGTTCTACTCCCAGCTCGGAGCGAGCATGGTCTCCTTTGGTGTCGCTCCCTACAAGAGCGTCCTGATGCACGGCTTCACCCTGGACGACAAGGGCAAGAAGATGAGCAAGAGCATAGGAAACGTCGTCCAGCCCGAGGAGGTCGTCGGAAAGTTCGGAGCCGATACCCTCAGGTTCTACGTCCTATCCTCGAACGCTCCCTGGGAGGACATCCACTTCAGCTGGGAGGAGGTGGCCAACACCAGCAGGATGCTGAACATTCTCTGGAACGCCTATCGGTTCCCACTGCCCTACATGATCCTGGACAGGTTTGACCCTACGAAGACGACCCTCGAAAAGTGCCTTGGAAACCTCAGGCCCGAGGACCGGTGGATCCTCTCGCGGGCGAACACCCTGGCAAATGATGTCAAGACTTACATGGAGACTTACCAGCTCCACAGGGCGACGAGGGCTCTTGCCGACTTCGTCCTGGAGGACCTCTCTCGCTGGTACATCCAGCTCGTTCGGCCTAGGACCTGGATCGAGACCGACGACCCGGACAAGCTCGCTGCATACGCCACCATTTATGAAGTGATGGTCACCCTCGCAAAGCTCCTGGCCCCATTTGCCCCATTCACCGCCGAGACGATCTACCAGAACCTGGTGAAGGGCACCGATCCCGAGGCGCCGGATTCGGTCCACATGCACGACTGGCACCAGCCAAGAGATGACCTCATCGACGCGACCCTCGAAAATGAGATGGACCTGGTTAGGGAAGTGGTGGAGGCGGTCTCCAACGCCCGCCAGAAGGGCGGACGAAAGCTGAGATGGCCGGTCTCACAGGTTACCATCTCTCCCCAAAAGGAGATCGCAGACCTCGAAGACCTCCTGGGCGTCCTCAAGAGCCAGACCAACTGCAAGACTGTTACCGTCATGAATGTTGGCGAAAAGCCACCGATGGAGATTGCCCTGAGCCCCGTCCCCAAGAAGATAGGGCCCGCCTTCAAGGGCGAGGCCCAGAAGGTGATCCAGGCTATCAAGGATGCCGACCCCGTTAAGGTCAAAGAGGGGATCGATACTGGCGAGTGCAAGGTCGGACCTTACGCCATCGCCCCCGATATGGTCGAGTTCCTCGAGAAGATCCCCGAGAACCTCGTGGCAGCCGAATTCTCCTCGGGCACGGTATACGTCGACGTCACCCTCACAGACGACCTGAAGGCCGAAGGTTACGCAAGGGAGATCATCCGGCGGGTCCAGGACATGAGAAAGGAGATGGACCTCCGAGTCGAGGACAAGATCGAAGCCTCCGTCAGGGTGGAGGATGAGGTGGTATTGAAGCTCGTCGAGACGATGAAAGAGCACATCGCCAGCGAGGTTCGAGCGAAGCATCTTGAAATGGGATCGGCTCTCGATGTCGAGGGTTCCCTCGTCAAGGACTGGTCTGTGGAAGATGTGGAGATGACCATCGGAATCTCGCACGGATAATTAATATATAAGATGAGTCCCACAGATGGTAGCATGGAAGTGCCATCACCTCCCCTGAAGGTCAAGGTGAAGGGCGTCTACGCCCTCCAGGCCGGAGGGGACCTGGTCGCTCCCGTGGTCCTTCTGGAGGACGATGTTTCGAGGATCGTCCCGGTATTTGTTGGCCTTTCGGAGGCGATCTCGATATTCCAGGCCCTCTCGGGATCAGTCTCTCCGCGACCCACCACCCACGACCTCTTCGTATCCACCCTGGAGAGCCTCGGGGCCAGCATCTCCGGGGTGCTCATAGACGATCTTGACGGCGGAGTCTACTACGCTCGGCTCTCGGTATCCATCGACTCCGTGGAGCGAGAGGTGGACGCAAGGCCCAGCGACTGCATGGCCCTCGCCCTCCGCTCAGGAGCGCCCATCACCATCCAGGAGAAGGTCGTTTTGGAATCATCCATGGACAGGAAGGACCTGGACGACCTGAAGGGGATCGAGAACTACCTCTAACTTCTCGCGGATGAGTTCAAGGCAGATCTATCGGTGCTCGTCATCCCTGGACTCTGGTTTCTCATCTTGATATATGATCGATTCATCAGTCGAACCGTTGATCGGGTCTGATCTTGCGATTTTCATTCTCAAATAAAAAAGATAGGAAAACGTTTAATACCATCCGTCTACAAGAATTATATGTCCTCTCGAGTGGGGAGGAGTTGCAGTACAATTCGCAAAACCATGATGGGTTAGCACGTCCGGACTCGAAATACTGGCGAAGATGAATATCGCGACCTAGCGCGAAGGGGGTACATCTTGCCGAAAAATAAGGGAGGGGATCGTGTATGGCCGTATTTGAGGTAAGACCATGAGGCGTCATCTAACCATCTGTTTGACCTGCTTACTGCTGGTCTTGAGCTTGAGCTTTGTTCTATCCTTTTCATCCGCCCTGGCCCAGGGCTACGGCCAGGGCGAGAGCGTCATAAGGTGGCAATACCGCCCGGAAGAGCCTATAATCCAGGTGGGTTTCGGAGGCGAGATACTTCCGATGGGTGCCCAGAACGCCACAAAATCGATCAGGATCCCGGGGCTTGAAAACAGGATCATTCCGGGGGAGCCGGTCGTGCCCTTCAGAACTGCCAGGATACTTATCCCCCTGGCAGAAGAGATACAGGATATAAAGGTCCTTCCGGGTGAGAAGAAGAACCTCGGCAAAATTCTGATCGAGCCAGGCCAAGACCCACTTCCCATCAGCTTTTCAGGGAATTATACATTCACGCCCCTCAACGAGACCACATACGGGTCGATGGAACCCTACCCCAAAGACGTTTACTCGGTGGTCGGAGTTCAGGAGAAGCAGGGCTATAAAATACTTTATATAAATCTTTACCCGATCATGTACATCCCCAAGACGAAGGACACCTACTACTTCGGCACCTTCGACCTGGAGGTGAAGACCGCTCCCGCACAAACCCTGGATCGGGGCCTCTTCAGAGGATCGCCCGAGGACAGAGAGCTGATAGAGGGGATGGTGGACAATCCGGGCGAGGTTGCCGCCTACTCCGAAGATATCGCGCCGATGGGAACCTCTCCCCTCCTGGACGGGAATTACGATTACGTTATAATCACGAATCGGGCCCTGAAGAACGCGCCAGGACCCTACAACTTCACCGACCTCGTCGACTGGAAGAACTCGAAGGGCGTCGCCGCAACCATCGTCACCGTCGAGGAGATATACTCCATCTATCCAGGAGCCGACGACCAGGAGAAGATAAGAAGCTTCATAAAGGACGCCTATATCAACAACGGGATCACTTACGTCCTTCTGGGAGGCGACGCCGACGGCAGCCACTTCGGTGGCGACAGTTGGGACCGCATCGTGCCCGCGAGGGGTCTATGGGCCTGGGACTACGAGGCGAGCCCCCCGAACATCCCCTCGGACCTCTACTACGCCTGCCTCGACGGAAACTACGACTACAACGGAAACGGCGTTTACGGCGAGCCGGGGGACGGCCCCGGGGGAGGCGATGTGGATTTGATGGCCGAGGTCTACGTGGGGAGGGCCCCCATCGACTCTTATGCTGAGCTCTCCAACTTCGTGCGAAAGACTATCGCCTACGAGTCCACCGCCAGCGACCCGTACCTCAAGGAGGTCTTGATGGTGGGCGAGTACCTCGGGTTCGGCGGCGTCAGCGACTGGGGCGGAAACTCCCTGGACGAGATCAAAGACGGGTCCGGTGCCAGCGGATACGATACGGCGGGATTTCCCGACGACTACACCAAGTCCAGCCTCTACGACAGCGACCGGGAATGGAATAAAATGGAGCTCGCGGAGATAATCAACGGCAACATCCACACCATAAACCACCTCGGTCATGCCAACGTCGCAAGCGCCATGAAGATGAACGTCGACGACGTGGGTCGCCTCAGGAACGATAAATACTTCTTCGGGTACAGTCAGGGCTGCTACGCCGGCTCTTTCGACAATCGGGACCCAGATTCCATCTATATGCCCAGCGACTGCGTTCTTGAACACTTTGTGACCGAACCCCACGGTGCCTTCGCCTTTGTGGGCAACTCACGATTCGGCTGGGGCAGACGGTCCACCACCGACGGGCCGTCTCAAAGGTACCACCGGCAGTTCTGGGACGCGGTCTTCGGAGAGGGGATCGGAAACATTGGCCGGGCACTCCAGGACGCAAAAGAGGACAATCTGGGGTCCATCGACGGGACCAGCGACGGGAACGTGATGAGGTTCTGCTATTACGAGATCAACCTCCTCGGCGACCCCGAGACCTCGTTCCATCTGCCCTTCACAGCAGATCACAATATCGAGATCACCGAGATGGAGCTTCCAAGCTATTCAAAGCCCGATAAGCCCGTGCAAGCGAAGGTGATCGTCAAGAATAAGGGGCTAGTGGACGAGAAGAACGTGGCCGTTCAGCTTCTGGAGGCCGGGATCATCAAGGACTCGAAGACAATCTCCGACCTTCCCAGCGGCGCATCGGCCGAGGTGAGCCTGTCCTGGTCTGAGGCCGTCGAGGGGAGGTACACCCTGGAGGCGCGCGCTCTGCCCACCGAGGGCGAGGAGTTCACCGACGACAATCGCCAGGAGAGATCGGTAGAGGTCTTCGAGAACCGGAGCCTGATCCTGCTGGTGGATGATGACGAGGAGGCAGACTACGAGATCTACTACGAACGGGCGTTGGCTGCCAACGGATACGCTTACGCGAAGGTCGATGAGCCTCCGAGCAGAAGCGAGCTATTATCTTTCGATTGCGTGATATGGGTCACGGGCAGGGACTTTACCACCTCCCTCACAGGGGAGGATCAGGCTAACCTTGCCGCTTATCTTGACGCGGGCGGAAGCCTCTTTTTGTCCGGTCAGGATATCGGCTACAACATCCAGGACACCGACTTCTATCGGGATTACCTGCAGGTCGAGTACGTAAAGGACAGCACCGGCGTTTACGTCCTTGAGGGCGTTCCCGGGGACCCCATATCCGACGGGATGACCGTTGGGGTCTCGGATGGTGACGGGGCAGACAGCCAGTACTGGCCCAGCGAGATTCTGCCCATCACCGCTTACGCCACCGAGATATTCAACTACCAGAACGACGGATGTGCTGCGGTGAGGGTGGAGACGGGGACATACAAAGTGGTCTACTTCGCCTTCGGGTTTGAGGCGATAAACAGCTCTTCTGATCGAAACGAGATCATGAGGCGGGTCGTGTCGGAGCTGACAAGGCCCGATGAAGCCTTTGCCAGCATATCCAGGACCGATGATCTCAAAGCCCGCCAGGGAACCGGTTTTGAAAGCCCGGATTGGCCGACCAGGAAAGGAGGCGCAAAAGGGCCCGCCGAAGGCGCGGACTTCGAGATGGATTTGACCATTGAGGATATGGACCTGAACTTCGAGATGTTTGAGGATATGGGTTTCGAGTTCCAGGATGTGGAACCCGGGTTCGGGGGCGTGAAGTGATATGGGGGAAAGTGGGATGAGATGGAAACTCTTTTCGGCTCTGATCTTGACGGCGGCGATCTCCTTCGCCGCAGCTCAGGCGGCCACCATTACTGTAGGGCTCGAAGGCTGCGACTATGTCAGCATCCAGAGGGCCATCGAAGAGGCGAATCCGGGCGATACGATCAGCGTCCAGAGCGGAACGTTTAGAGAGAATGTGGTGGTGGACAAGACTCTAATTCTCCGAGGCACGGATTCTGGGTCCGGCAAGCCCATCGTGGACGGCAAAGGTGTGGGGAGCGCCATAATCCTCTCTGCCGATAGGATCACCCTCGAGGGGTTCGTCGTCAAAAACTCTGGGTTTGGGAAAGCGGGAATCGAGGTGACGTCCGACAACAACCGCATCAGAAACAACCTCGTCACCGATAACAAGTGGTACGGGATATCCATTTCGGACTCCGACGACAACATCATCACCGGCAACGTCATCAGCAACAACAAGTACGGGATCTGGATCCCCGCCGGTTCTGACGGCAACAGAATAACCCAGAACGAGTTTGCAAACAACGCCAACGACAACGCCGTCGACGCAGGCTCTAACCAGTGGGAAAAGAACGCCTACGACGACCTCGAAGAGGGAATGACGAGCTACAGGATCCCCGGTGGCTCCAACGTAGACGATGATCCAAAAGCTCGAGTGCTCGAACCGACTGGGAACGACGCCGGATCCTCGACGATAACGGTGAAGATCACGATACCCACCCCAATAATAGGGTCTTAGGAGGAAAACGGCGGGGTCATCTTTACTGGGAGGTCCCGCCCCCGCTTCCGCATTATTTCTCCATTCCTCAAATTTCACGAATTTTGGCGGGCAGGCTTTCGCCAACGCACCTTTTTATAGTTCCCTTCACAAGAGAATCGACCCTGAGTTGGAGATGATGCGAAGGATGCTTACTGTGACCTTTCTTGGAACCGCAGGCTCTCTTCCCACGCCCGACAGAAGCCCTTCTGCAGTTCTGATCAACCGCGAGGGCAAGCTGATCCTCTTCGACTGCGGCGAGGGGACCCAGCGGCAGATGATGCGGGCGAAGACCGGAATGATGAGCCTCGACTACATCTTCATAACCCACCATCACGCCGACCACATCCTGGGGATACCCGGTCTCCTGGAGACTATGGCCTTCCAGGGGAGAAAGGACCCCGTCACCATCGCAGGGCCCGTCAGGACCGCCGAGGTGGTGGGCCTCTTCGACCGGCTATGCTACTACTCGCGGAAGTTTCCGGTGAGGGCTCTGGAGCTTAAAGCAGGCGACATAGTGAGGATGGACGGATACGAGGTCGAGGCTGTCAGGACCGCTCACAGCGTCCCTAGCCTCGGGTACTGCCTGCGGGAGGACGAAAGGCCCGGGCGGTTCAATCGAGCGAGGGCGACGGTGCTTG
>JBFESM010000082.1:0-7724 GCA_041548445.1 Methanothrix sp.
GGGGATGAAGTGAACCCTCGCCCGTTTTTCATGCTCTTTTAAACCGATAAACATTAGTGACGGTTCATGGGAATCTGGGCAACGAAGACTCGAAGATTTCTGAAATCCGGGTCGCACGCAATTTGATTTTTAACGAATACCCCGCAGCTCTGCTGCGGGGATGAGAGGATAAACGTCTTAACAAGAGTTTCGAATATGCGTATTAATGATAGAATTACGCAGCGCATCTCATTGTGCATATAAAATTAGGTATCATATGGTCCTGTGTATTAAATACAGGAAGAAATTACTTTTAGAAAAAGAAAAGATAGAATTTATAAAGCATATCTGTTTTGAAATAGGAAAACGATACTGGTTCGAATTCGATGCTATTGGAACGGATGGCGATCACGTTCATGTTTTCGTTGGAGCAGCTCCTAAGTATTCACCATCTAAGGTCATGCAAATTATAAAAAGTATTTCTGCTAAACAGATGTTTAAGGCTTTTCCAGAAATTAAGAAAGAACTTTGGGGTGGTGAATTTTGGAGCGATGGTGGGTATATTGGCACAGTCGGTGACGGCGTTACTGCAGAAATAATTCTGAACTACATTGAGGAGCAGGGAACCCCGGAAGAAAAAGAAGGATATAAGCAGATGAATTTGCTAGAATTCGATTAACTTGGCGGCGGCGCGAAGCATGCCCCGCAGTTCTACTGCGGGGTGCGCCGCCGCAATTTGACTTTTAGCGATTCACCTATCATATTATATAATAGTTTTTTTTAATAATTCGTTTATGTATGGCTCGACGGGATTGAGATCTCCAGGATTGCAAATATTCTGTCCATTGAATCCTAAGATTTTGCTGCTACTTTATGACGAAAAATATTATATATTTAAGGAAGAGTTTGATAATAAAATCAACATTAATCTTGAATCAGATGTAGATTCCATTAATTCGCTTCAGTTTTTCGGCTCAGATAATATTTTCTTCTCCGATAAAATTGATGGAAAATATATTGAAACGTTGTATTCATCTGTAAAAGAGTCTGTACGAGAGACTAGTACCGAATGGGAAGAGTTCGTAGCAAGTACTGGCCGTCGAGAATGGATGATACATTACGATAAAGATATCGATTATCAATTGACGCTATCATCATTCATGTTTTTTAAAACTGATGTCGGTGCTGTGGACCTAGACCGCCCTGACAGAAATCCTAGATTAACAAGAGAATGCGAGGAAGATTTTCACCGAATACTTGGGGGGAATAAGATCGCTGTCAGAAACGAGATAGTCTTTAAAGGCCCCAGCTATGATTAAATCGATGGGGGACTACACCGGGTGGAGGAGGGGCCAAACAACAAAAAGTCATCATACGCCCAGCTGAGGTATGTGAGCCAGATAGCTCTCGCGAAGCTCTTTGCGGTCGATGTATTCGTAGATATCGATGGCTTCTCTCCTCACGTCACCCCTCAGCTCCTGGATGAATTCGCGGGGCATACCGGCCCGTCGGAGGTGGGTCGTGAACCAGTGGCGGCGACAGTGAAGCGAGAAATGGTCCTCCATCCGGTCGGAGTTGGGATCATGAAGCCCTATCCGAGCGGCAGAAATTGTTACGGAGATGGACGTAGCATGATCTGTCAGGCTTAATCAAGAAGGCCACCAAAATACATCGTGAACCACTACTTTACTATCTGCGTCACCCGTAAAATTAAGGCCGGAGCCGGGATTTGAACCCGGGTCATGGGATCCACAGTCCCAAAGGATGACCAGCTACCCTACCCCGGCACTTCAGCCTGTCCCCATTCACTCAGAGGAGATAAAACTTTCCCCGCTCTGCCGCTCCTGATGGGGCTCCCGGGGCCGGTAGGCCTCCTCGGCCGTCTCGATGACTAAAGATAAGAGATCTTCGAGCCGATTGATGTAGTAGACGGCGCCGAGGTCGCCAAGGGCCTCTTCCACCTGCCTGTTCTTGTTCGCCTCGTCGATGCAGAAGAGAACGAACCTGCCGAGAGCTGCCGCCTCCTGTATCGAGTCCCATTCGTTGTAGAGGTTCTGGATGTGGGTGTCGGTTATGCACAAGATGAGGCAGCCTGGCCTCGACTTCGCCAGCTTCAGCACCTCTTCGCCGGGTATGTGGGTCCGAGACCCCAGGTGCTGGACGAGAACCTCCTCTGCGGCGCTGAGGTCCCTTGTCCACTCCTGGACCGCCATCCGGTCGCTGAAGCTGATGGCGGCAACCTCCGCCCCCTGGGCGTGGGCGAACTGGCTGGCCTTGAAGGCGGCCAGGGTCGCAGCATGGGTCTTGGTGCCCCGGCGGTGGCCGTCCATCGACCCGCTGCTGTCAAGAACGACCAGAAGGTCCGGGACCCTCTCGCCTCCGGCCACCATCCCGCAGCACTCCTGCTCCCGCTTGTAGGTGGTGACTCCGGGGATGAGGCGGGGTGCGAGGCTCAGAGAGTAGGCGACCTCAAGCTCGCTGGGAGGATCGGTGAACCGCCACTTGACGAGGCTTGAGGGGTACCAGCTCTCTTTTACGCGGCTTGTCGGCCTGATCACTATGCTGTAGCTCTGGTCCCGGTACCAACGCGACAGATCCCCCTCCAGGCCCAGAACGGATAGGGTCTCCCTGTAGATCTCAGGCTCCAGGTCCGAGGCGAGGCCCGAGAGGGGGGCCGAGTGGGCGTTTCCGCCCAATCCTTCGACGGAGGGAACCGTTCCCCGGCCGAGTATTCCAGGCTCCAGGGGCTCGAGGATCCTCGCCATTTGCTGACACTGCCTCGGCCACTTCGTTTTGTCCCTGACACCCCAACTGAAGACCGAAAGAAGCATCTCCGACTCGGGGATGTCCGATGAGGGCAGGTCCACCCCCCAGAGGTCGGCGAGAAACCCCACAACTGCCTCGTCCAGGGGCGATAGATTCTGCTTTGCCAGATCCCTCCAGCCGAGGAGGACCTTCTCCTCGTCCTCCTCGCTCCGCTCCAGGCGGAAGGTCTCGACTACGATGTCGGAAAAGAGGTTCACCATCCTTCTGGCCTGATTCTGGTCGCCGTTGCTCAATCCCTCTCGGGCCGCCAGGGTGAGCCTTCCGGCCGCATCGAGGGACCTTGGGCAGAAGAGGTAGTGGACGATCAGGTGGTCGAATAGGTTCTCCAAATATTGGTCGCCCTTTTCGAGCGTCTTTGAATCAACGACGATCCTGTAGTTTTTGAAGGGAAAGCTCTCGCCGTCTTTTGACCCGTCGATTATCGGCCTTGGAAGCTGGGGCCGATGCCAGTTCGACCTGGACCGCTCCCAGATCTCAAAGAGCCCCTCTTCGAAATATCCTGCCACCAACCTTCTCAGCCCCCACCTCGGGACCGTAACCGCAAGCTGTGATCGTCCCGCCCTTCATCCGCCAGCCTGCCCTTGATCCGGATCTACCACCCACGGAGATCGCACCGCCGCTCATCATGAGGCCCAAATAGTCGCCGGCATCTTTTCCCACCCATATCCTGCCCGACCGCATCAGCCAGCCAGCCCTTGCGCCAGCCCTCCCCTTGACAGCGATCCTGCCGCCAAAGTTTCCGACCCCAAGATAATTTCCGGCATCGCCCTTGACCACGCCCCAGCCGCCCTTCATGTTCCTGAAGGCGTAATCGCCGCAGGAGGTGCAGACGATCCCGCCGCCCTCCATCTCCTGGCCCAGGTAGTCACCGGCACCGCCTCGAACCACCAACCTTCCGCCGGACATCTTTTCTCCGAGGTGGTGGGCTCTTGTCCAGGGTGCCGAAGTTTGGCCGGCCCCCCCAGAAGCCCTGGCCTTCGGCCCGGAGGCCGGGGCCTCGCCATCCAGGATGATCGTGCCCCTCTTCAGCTCAAGGCCGGCGAAGTTTCGGGGAGGTATGAAAAGAGGCTCCGAGATGCTCTCGGCCGCGAGGCTCGAAAGAATGCCCCAGATCGTCTCCTCTCTTTTGTCCTTGGGCGAAGCCGAAATGACTAGGTCGACGATCGAGTCGGCCTCGTTGGGGGCGAGGTCCTCCACCTCTGCCCTCTTAGGCCTCTCTTTCAGCCTCTGGGCGAGGTCCTCAAAGCCCAGAAGAAACTCGCCCCTCTTCTCGTCGAGCCTCTTCACCTTTCTGACCTTGCCCTCGTAGGCCTGGTCCATGAACCCCTTCAGCTTCAAACCATCCTCTCCAGGGCCCTGGCGTAGTCGAGCCTGGCTATCGGGTCATCGTAGCCCGAAAGCTCCTCCAACGCCACTCTTGGCGAGATCTCGCCATCGACGGCCCGGGCGAAGATCATGTTCATCTCGCCCCGCTCGTTCAGCGTCCTGTTGATGCTCTTCTCGACGAGGTCCTTCACGTAAAGAAGACGCCTCGCCCCGTAGTAGGGGGGTCGCTCCAGCATCGTCCTGTTGGGGGAGACCCTGTGCCAGATGACGTAAGGAGCGACGGCCCTCAAAATCTCGATCTTGCTCTCCGAGCTGTCAAGGCCGAGGAGGAGGGCCATCGCCCTGGTGTAGGACCGCAGGTCCTGCCTCACCCTGTCGGAGAGCCCCTCGTCGACCTGCCAGCAGCAGACCTCGGGGTTGTTGAAGTAGTGGCACCCGGCGCAGAGGCCCCGGCTCGGCTTGGACCCGCCTGATAGCTGGGTCTTGTCGAAGGCCGGAGCTCTCTCGCAGAGGGTAAAGTCTCTTAAGAGGGAGATTATCGATAGCTCCACCTGGCTGTCGAGGCTCACTGCGGCCACCATTCCGGGAAGTCTCTCAAACTCCTCGGAGGAAAAACGGGGGAGGGACTCGGCCAGCTCCCAGACCTCTTTTTCCCTTTCGGCGAGGGCGAGGCTTGCAAGAAAGTCTGGCTGGGTCGCGGGGACCGAGATTGATATCCGATCGAGAAGGGCCTCGTCAAGAGGGTAAGTCGAGCTGAAGTCGGGGTTCATGGTGGCGAAGTAGCAGGTGTCGCCGAGGTCCAAGGTCTTTCCTGCGTAGCTCACCTTCCGCTTCTGGAGAAGCTCCAAAAAGAGGTTCTGCTTTCCCGAGGGAAAGCGGTTGATCTCGTTTATCACCTTCCACCGGGATCGTGACCAGGGCGTCCAGAGGACCTGGATCGCCTCGGCCCCTTCGTCGAAAGACGAAGATTCAGGATAGATCGAAGATCGGGACGAGCTTGACGACGAGGCCGGGGGGCAGGACCACTGGCGAGGGTCGATGAACCCCACGATCTTCTCCTCGGTCTGCTCAGGATGGCCCGTGATCATCAGGTTCTCGATCTCGTCGAAGGATAGGCCTGTGAAGGCAGATCCCAAAAGGTTCACCAGGGTCGTCTTGTTTGCGCCCATCCCGCCGTAGAGGAGCGCCGCCCGATTTCGCAGGCAGGCGTTGGCTAGCGTGATGTAGAGCTGGCTGTTCACCTTCCGGTCCGCCACCTGGAGGTCGGCGGGACCCACGTGAAGGCGCAGCTCCTCCAGCGCCTTGACAAGATCGTCCATCTTCCGAAGAGGGTCAGGCATATGATGAAAAAGGGTGATCTGGTCTTATTTAAAGGAGACGAAAAAGCACAGAGGGAATGGAGAAGAAAAAATAGAGGGTAAAGGAGGGAGTAATGACACACGTTGTATGCCGTATCCCACTACGGTATTTGTCGAATATAAAGCTTTCGGTTGGATGGTGTAATTTAGGGGAAACCTGAGTTCAATTCGTCCCTCGACCACTCCGCCATTTCTCAACTGCAGCAATAGCTTCGGGAGTGCCTATGTGTTTTAGAGCATCAGCCGCATCATCACGCACCCATTCATCACCGTCATTTAAAGCCTTGATGAGATCCGGTACGGCTTTAGTATCTCCAATCGAACCCAACGCCTCCGCAGCATAACTGCGTGTTAAAGAAAATTCATCATGTAAAGCATCTATTAGACATTCCACTGCTCTAGCATCTCCAACTTTACCTAAAGCGTTAGCAACATTACCACGTAAAGTCAAACAGCGCACCCCGCTGCAAGCAGCGGGGCATGTTCGCGCCGGTCATCAGCTATTCGAATTCTAACAAATTCATCTGTTCGTAGCCGTCCTTTCTTCTGGGATTCCTTGTGACTCAACATTCTCGGTTTAACCTTTTACGTGGATGCAACAATCCTTAAGACGGTTTTGTGACCATCCCAACCGCAGCAAGCTGCGGGGTATTCATTTTAAAATAAACATAAAAATAATATTAATATAAGAATCTAATCCTCGCGATTTTTCTTGTCGGCCCTGGATTGGAATTGAGTAAGATATTTTTCGGATATAGATGCCATATAATCTATATATTTTTTGATCCGACACGTTTATCTACGATCGATCAGACAAAACTATGGGGGATTTGTATGATAAGATTGTTGAAGCCTTACAGTGTCAGCTTTGCTCTTATCCTTTGCCTGATAGGGACCGGGGAAGCGGCTGAGTATGGCGTCTCCTACGACTCGACTGGAGGGCTCGGAGTCAATCAAGATTCTGCAACCGACTTCGCCTCCAGGATGGACGCCAACGGATGGTACAGACAGTTCCTCTGGGGAAACAACGCTGCCTACGAGAAGGATTGGAAGGACGTGACGAAAGGAGGGTGGGATGATCGATACGCCGACGCGGCAGATCTAGCCTTCTTCGAGGGTCACGGCTCTCCGAGCGGCATCTACTTCCCTAACGACTGCTGCGACGACAACAAGTGTTCCAAGGATGATGCCAGGTGGGGAGACTTGGATATGGAATGGGTGGCTGCTCACTCCTGCTCTGTTCTGGCGGACTCCAACCTCGCGGCTTGGGCCTACACCGTCTGCGGGAACAACGGCGCTCACATGATGTGCAGCCATAAGACCACATGCTACGCCAGAAACGCTGGCGACCGCTGGGCTCAGCTGATGCTGAACGGATGGACCGTCAAAGGTGCCTGGTTCCAGCAGCACATCGAAAAGCAGCCCAGCGGCGTCACAGCAAGGGTGATAGCAACCCAGGGGACCGCTAACGACCACATATGGGGCGAAGGCTCTGTGGCTTCCGATCCCAGTCCGGGGGAGACCTGGTGGGTGTGGACGCTCACGAAGTAGAGGTGATCTAAATGAAGATAAGCGGTTACACTTACCTTTTGGTCGGGCTCTCTCTCTTGATCGTAGCCTGTGGCCTGATCCCGAATCAGGAACCGGGATTCTGCACCGACAGCTCTATTCTGACGATGACCCTGCCGGAAAAGGAGGGTTTCGATACCACGCCCGAATTCGTCCTTGAGGCGAAGCTTCCCGACGTTCCCGAGACCCTCGGGATTTACGCCATGGAGACCCCCGACGTGACGAGGGCGTACGCCGCGGATGTGGCGAAATCGAAGGGAGCTGAAGGAGACGTCCAGGACCAGGGGTCCACCTTCGTCGTTTTGAACGAAGAGCAATACGTATCCGTCGAGAAGGCCTCTGGCGCAGAGACGCTCTTACTCGATTACACCAACGCATTTGCCGACCCGGAGCGGGCGCTTCCTAACGCGGACGTCCTGAGGAGGAATGCCGATGCCTACGCCAGCCAGAACAGCCTCCTTCCCAATGGCTATCGGTATGCGGGAATGTCCTTCTTGACCAGGCAGCAGCTGAGCGAGAGAGGGCCGACGGGCCAGGCACAAAACGTGATGGGAATTGCGAAGTACTCCCGAACTCTCGAGGGGCTCCCCGTTGAGGGTGCAGGCTCGACGGTCACCGTCCTCCTCGGCGACGGAGGCCAGGTCCAAGGCTACACCAAAGTATCAA
>JBFESM010000083.1:0-7715 GCA_041548445.1 Methanothrix sp.
CAAATGAAGCCTTCTGGACGAGATTGCCCGAAGAATGCAAGTTGAATATGTTCCTGGCACGTATGGAGACCGAATTAAATGCAAGTAAATAAATTTGAGTTGATCGAAGAGGTATATAAAGTCAAAACATTCGGGACTACACAGGGATTTAGGGTGATACAGGAGACCCGCAACGCTAGACGAGCGATTTTAATCGGAGAAAAACCTTCGATCAGGCCCCGAACGGAAAAAGCTGATCAGAAACATCGCTATCCGGGCGGAAGTTAAGGCATTCCCTATGTAAATCACCCCTTCGACCCCCTCGCCTTCGAAGAAAGTGTAGGCGAGGGGTCGAGGGAAGATCAGATAGACATCCTGACGTCGTTTATGGTCACCAAGTAGAAGGGGTACTGGGTGTCCATGTAGACCACGTCCCCCCTATCGTAAATGGCGTACCCTCCATTGTTGATGTTTCCGTTGGCGTTGAAGAAGCTGAGCATCCCCGGAAGGGTTGAGGTCTTGAGGCCGTTATCTGGGTCGGTATCGTTGACCCTGCTTCCTGCTGAAAAACCCTTGTAATTGGTGATCCGAACGTCGTTGGAGTTTATCTCGCCCGGCACCACGTTGATGTATAGCGGGTCTTCCAGGTTGTAGGCTCCGTCTCCCGCCGCGTCAAGGAACCGCAGCTCGGCCCTGGGTGTGGTGGCAGTCCCGAACTTCGTCAGCTGCTTTCCTATATCGTTGTCGGCCTTCGCCACCTGGGATCCCGCAGAAAGCTCGCCGAAAGGCGTCAGCCGGACGTCGTTTTCGCTGACGACTTCGTCGTTGGGATTAATGTTTATGTAGACCACATCTTCCCGATCGAAGACGCCGATGATCCCACCGTCCCAGAAGGCGAACTCCGGACCCATGTAAAACGGGCTGAGGGCCCCCGACTCGTCTACATCGTTCCACATAACCTTTGATCCGTACTGCATATCGTCACTGGCCCAGGAGGCTGAAGTTGCAACCAGGGTCAAGACCAGCATCAACAGAGCTGTCCTGCCGAAAGGAAGATATCTCATCATGAGTCACCCCACATCAATTCTTGTTACTCCCCTATATGTGAGATACATCTTTCTCCGATATCACATATAAATATTGCTAAAATGATAGGCACGATATTTCAGCTCAGCAGCTTTCCATCGATTCCGAGAAAAGACAAATTCCGGGACAAAAATAGTCCAAACTGGCCGAAAGGATTCTCCCGCTCCCTCTTGAATCTCGGCCAGAGTTTGATGAGATATTCTCCTGAAACGTTCTGAGATTTCACCTCCAAACTGCAGGCTCTACCAGACCGTCTTGGATCACCATGTACTTGTAATCTTCACAGGGGCTCTTGTTCCAGGAGCCGACGTTCGCAACCCTATGCACTTCGTCAACGAAGGGCATGTGAGTGTGGCCAAAAATCAGAAATTCGTCGATTTCCATCCCCATGTAAACTGCTCTGGACCTCGATTTGGCGAGGTTGTCTATGGTGAGGGCCGCGTTATGGCGGCCACAGAGCCTCTCATCCGGACCTTACATCATGGATTCGAACGCTTTGCGTAAATCCGATGGAACCCTTTGGAGCCTCTCCAGGATCGACTTTGAACTCTGGATCGTATCCCAAAGTTTGCTGGCGGCGTTCCCCGTGTCATCGCCCGCAAGACAAAGGTGCTCGGCAAAGCACTTGTAAGAGGTCAAGGACTTGTAGTAGGGGTTTGCGAGGACCTCCAGCTGGTAGCCGTGAGTGAAGAAGAACTTCTTGCCCCCTTCCTGAAGTTTGACGTGCTCTGCGACGTTCTCGAAGGGGAAGCGGTCTGACAGCGTCTCTTTAAGCTTCAGCATGTAGTAGTCGTGGTTGCCAACGACATAATGCACTTTCACGTCGTCCTTGAAGCTCGTGAGGACCGAGACCGTATCCTCCATTTCCATCAGCGCTTTTGCGAAGTCGCGCCTCCAGAAGTCGATCAGATCTCCGAGGATGACCAGGTCTCCGCCGTCACTCAACAGGTCGTCTTTTACGTGGTTGAGAAAATCCAGGAGCTCTCTGCCGTTTTTCTCAATTTTTTCATCTTTCGATTTTTCTGCCAGATGGACGTCAGATATCACAACTATCATATAGGTCCCCAGAAATTGTGGGATTTCCACATATTTAACTTCTCCTCAAAGATTTTCTTGGATGCCAATGCTTATCGATTCATCATCGACGGGCCACAGATCGCATTCTACAAACCCTCCATCAAATTTGGACGGTCCAGACCCTCCCGTAGTTGCTGGGAACCACAAAGGAGGTCCAGTCACCGCCGACGACGTCTTCGAGGTTGTCCGATCCGTGAAGCTCCTCCACGTAGTCTCCGCTGAAAGGGAACTGGAAGTCGACCTGCTGATCCTGATCTGTGAAGTTGAGGGCCACCAGGCTGAAGAGGTTCTCGTCCTCTCTTGAGAAGATCAGGACGCCCTTGGACTGGTAACGATCGCCATCGTTGTAGAACATGTGTCTGCCGCACTGGAACTGGGGCTGGCGTCGCATCTTGATCAGCCTCCGGACGAGGGATACCATCCTCTTTCCGACGGGATCGTAGAAGTAGTCCCAGCGAACCGGCCTGAAGATCACCACCCTCCCCATGCCCTTCTCGGGGATGAAGTAGTTCTCCCCGAACTCCTGACCCTGCCAGAGCATCGGGACACCCTTGGCGGCGAATATCCCGATCATGTAAGGCTGGACCTTGTACCAGAGGTCCCTGTCCCCGTCCTTCAATACCAAAAGGTCCGAATCCAGAACTCCGCAGAGGTCCCTGTTCCTCTCTCTCAGGTGCCTCAGGTTCACGTCGATCCCGTGGGGAACTGTGCCGAAGTTGCAGACTAGACGGGAATGGTCGTGGTTCTCCAGGTACTGGAAAGCGGTCTTCTTAATCGTCTCGCCGTTGGCCTCGACCTCGGCCGGATAGTCCATGAGGCCAAGCTTGAACCCTAGGGCTGTCAGCCAGTCTCTCTCCCCCCGGGCCACCTTTTTGACCGCGTCCAAGGTCTCGTTCTGCCAGGTGCAGTTGCTGTAAGTCTCACGCAGAATCTCTTTGGGGCCTTCGAGCTGCTCTGCGCACTGGATGATGTTGATCGAACCACCGTCGAAGAACCTCTGCCAGTGGTCGGAAGATTCCATCTTCGACTTGACCATCGTGTAGGTCTCGTAGACGATGGCAGCGTAACCCCTGCCCACGGCTCCGTCCCAGTAGTTGGGGACGCAGTCGTACCTGAACCCGTCTACGTGGTAAACGTCGAGCCAGTGGTGGTTGACGGTGAAGAAGAAGTCCCGCGTCAAATCCCGGTTGAAGTCGGTGCTCTGGCCGAAATAATCCTTTGCGAAGGGGCCCATGAAGGGGTTTTCATGATACCCTAGCCTGTTGTAAAGGTAGCTGTAGGAGAATAGGTCGCTGGTGTGGCCGTAGACGACGTCGAGGATCACAGCGATACCCCTCTGGTGGGCCTCGTCGATGAACTTCTGCATGTCGCGCCTTTTGCCGAACCTCTCGTCTACCCCGAAGTAGCCGATGGGCAGAAAACCCCAGTCTACGGTGTTGGAGACGTTGGAGACCGGCATCACCTCGATACAGTTTATGCCCAGGTCGCGGAGGTAGTCGAGCCTCTTGATGGAGTCTTCGATGCATCCTCCAAACTCGTTGATCATCAGCTCGTAGATGACCAGCTCGTCGAGGGGCGGCGTCTTCCACTCCTCCTCGTGATCGTTCCACTCGTACTTGTACACCCTGTCGTACCCCTTTGTAATGGCCGAGAGCTTGCCGACCCCAAACTCTCGTGCGAAGGGGTCGATGATCCAGTCGATCGGCTCTTTGAGGCGTGGGCATTCCAGGCAGTACCTGTAGATGTACCTCTCGTCATCTCCCCAGTGAGAGTCGGGATGGCGATCGATGGAGTCCGGATCTATCTCCACCTCCGCTGACCAGAGCTCGCCGTAATCGGAATCCTCTGACTGGCTCATCTCGAACTTCATCGGCTGTATGTCCTGTATGAACTGGTCTTTTTCGTGAATTATCTTGACGAAGAGCTGGTTTTCGTCCCTGGCAAAGACCCAGGGCAGCAAGATGCCGAAGTCGATCACCTCTGGCGAGGTCTTTCTGGACCTGGCGCCCAGTTTATCTAACGGCAAAAGTTTCATTGCTCAACCCTCCTTTATTCCTCCAATCAACGCACAAATTTTCGTCTGTCCTGCCTCAATCTGACGGATGATCTCGGGATAATATCTCAACTTGCGCAGATTTTCAGAGGTCGAATCAGGTCTTCGACCTTATCGTCGAACTTTGATGCCATCAATCTGTACGAGATCGTTTCCGCCAATCAGTTTCCATTTATTAGGCCTTTCAAGACATAAGTAAGTTTTCATATATTGAAAAAGTAGATGCTGAGACGGTCCGTTCCGGTCCATCGAAGGTGGACGATGGCGGAGGTGATTCCAGCAGTAAGAGCCACAAAAAAATCCGGGGCTCGATCGGGACGCCGTTCTGGAATAGGTTGATCTATCGGGAGGTAAACCTTCAACCGATGATCGATCTCTTCCTCAGGGTGCTGGAGTTTGCAGCTCCGATACTGGCCATGATAAGCATCGGCCTCTTCGGTGCCGGCGTCCTGACGGAGATGGGACTGATGCAGGGCCTCGCCCGGATCACAAGGCCGATATTCTCCTTCACGAGACTTCCCGACGCCTGCGCCTCGGCCTTCGTCGTCTCCCTGGGGTCGGCGGTTGCGGCCAACGGGATGGTGGCGAGGTTCAGAGACGAGGGGTGCCTGGAGGAAAAAGAGGTGGTCCTCTGCGCCATCATGAACAGCATACCCGTCTACTTCAGGGAGCTGTTCACCTACCAGATCCCGATCGTCCTTCCGGCCCTGGGGCTGGTGGTGGGCGGCTTTTACGCTATCGTCTTCATAATCACGGCTCTCGTCAAAATCTCGGTGGTGGTGATCCTCAGCAGGCTCTTTCTCGGTGAAGGGACCTGCCAGGTTCCAGAGAGCATTCGTCAGGATAAGGTTTCCCTCAGGGAAGCGGTGGTAAAATCTTTCCGGCGGGAGAGGAGGCTCTTCTTCAAGATCGCCGCCATCTACATCACCATGACGACCCTCGTCTTCGCCCTCAGGGACCGGGGGGTCTTCGAGGCCTTTAGCGTCCTGCCCCTGGCGGAGATCTTCGGGATACCGCCGGAGAGCATCGTTCCCCTGACGACCTACGTTGCAAGCCCCATCGTCGGGATATCTCTTCTCGGCCCGATGATCCACAGCAACGGGATCACCCCGGTCCAGGCCATGACCGTTCTGATGCTGGGAAGCATGTTCATGCTCCCCTTCTTCGCAGTCAGAAGCCTTCTTCCCCGCTACGTGGGACTCTTTGGTCCGCGCCTGGGAGTTGGGATCGTCGTCTTCTCGACGGGGATGAGCGTCCTCGTCAGGTTCGTGGTCCTCGTGGCCTTGCTGACCTTCGGCCGGTGAAGGCGCCTTCCGTCTTTTCAAGATCTGATTAGACTTCGCTCGCCGATAATTTCATTCGCCCATGATCTGGACGACGATCCTCCGATACCGAGGCCTGTTGTCCAGGTCCAGAAAGACTATCTGTTGCCAGGTTCCCAGCATCAGCTTTCCGTCGGAGAAGGGGACGGTGAGGCTCGGGCCGATCATCGAAGCCCGGATGTGAGAGTGACCGTTGCCGTCGCCCCACCTCAGGTTGTGAGCGTACTCGACGTTCCTGGGAGCTATCCTCTCCAGGGCGTCTTTCATGTCCTCCACAAGGCCCGGCTCGTACTCGATGGTGGTGACGGCTCCGGTGGCGCCGGAGGCGAAGATGACGACAACCCCCGCCACCAGCTCCGACCTCTCGACGGCGGCGGCCACCTTTGCGGTCAGGTCGGTCATCTCGGCGTTTCCTGCTGTCTGAAAGTCGATGTGTTCGGTCACGATCAAGGGGAGCACCTCCGGTTTGAAGACACGATCAATGCGGCATAACACCTTTTTGCGGTCACCCTTGATCAAACTTTGCAGAGGAAAAGTCGGGACATGCGAAAGAGAATGCCGAACCGCAGACAGCCTGCCGATCGACCAAACCCGGTTGGCATCCGACCCAAAATTTTTGTACCATCAGAGACATACACTCTAGCGAGGTGTTCATCTTGAGACCCTTTGGATTGGCGGCCTGTCTGTTGTTCTTCGTCCTCATCTTTGGAATGCCGATGGTATGCTGTATCGACCCTCCAGACGACGTTTTTGAATACAGCTCTGAGGATGTATCTCAGTTCTCCGACTTCTTCACGATGACGGCTCCGGCAGCGAGCGGTGCGGTTGAGAGCTACAATCCATCGGGACGGGAGCCCACCTCGGTCCTCGTCGGAGACCGGTCCACGTCCTACTACGCCTACCAGTCAACGTACATGGGGACAAACTCACTCTGGATCCAGGGCTCATCGAGCTGGGCCCAGCGGGTCGTCTGTCCCCTCGGAGCGTACCTGTCGCTCCTCGCCTATTCCTCCAGCGGCGGGAGGGCCGACTTCTATGAGATATACCCCGACGGAAGGCTGCTTAGCAGGTCATACTCTTTTTATCCTGGGTACAGCAGGCTCATCTTCGAGGCCGATGAAGTCGGGCGACACATTTTGATGTTCGCTTTGAACAACCAGCCGAGCAACGTCGTGATCGTGGACGTTAGCAGCGGAGGCTGGCCGCCATCGCCGGGACCTGGGCCTGGTCCCTCTCCATGGCCCTCGGCCGGATCTGCGAGGGTGATCTTCAGCTCGAGTTGGCTGATGGGCTACAGCGTCTTCGTCGACGGCTCTTACGTCGGAGGCGACGGCCAGGGCGGCGACCCATTGGACGGAACCTACAGCTTGAACGTCGCCGGAAACCAGTATCACACCCTGGATATATCCTCAGGCGGCCAGACCTATTCTGAGCAGGGGACCTTCCTCACCGGCTACACCTACAGGCTCTCTATATAGTCTGAATTTCTGGGGCGGCCGATCTGTGGCCGCCCGATCTTCTGCTTTATTTTCAAGAATGTGGACCAGAGGGCCGTTCACGAGGAGATCTATCAGAAGCACTTCGAGATGGATATCGAGGGGATCCGCCAGGTCCATCCCGAAAGCACATCTTATAACTAGCCCACTGGATAAAGACGGGATCCATGGTCACCGGCGCGAGGTTGAAGGGTTGGATCGAGCTTGAAGGAAGACGCCTCTCCAAGATCGAAGTTGAGGAACTCCTCAAAGAGAGTCCGAGCTTCGTATCCAGGTTCGGTGGCGAGTTCTTCCTCTGCTGGGACGGCTGCATGGCGCGAGACCGCTTCGGGATAATCCCTGGCGATTGCCCCGCAGGATCAATAGTCTGCGGTGGTGAGGTGGTCGGTTCCGTCGATCCCCAGCCGCCTGCATCGGACCTCGGCCGGTCGATCGAGGTCGCCGTCAGGCTACGAAGCGACAAGGGCGTCGTCGCCCTCTCCGGCGGCGTCGACTCTGCCCTCGTCGCAGCTCTCGCCAGAAGAGAGTGCGTCGTCGTGGGGATCGAGGGGTCCCACGACCTGAAGAGGGCGAGGTCGGTCGCATCTGAGCTTGATCTATCCCTGGAGACGGCGGTCATCGACCCTGGAAGAATCGAGGAGGCGCTCACCGAGGTCTTAACCGTCATCCCTCGGGTGACGCCCGTCGACGCCTCCATCGCCG
>JBFESM010000084.1:0-7682 GCA_041548445.1 Methanothrix sp.
CGTCGATTCAAATGGCGAGTTCTCTTTGGTGGTGCCCTACTCCACTGAAGGTCCCGCCGCCTGGAGCACCAACTTCGACACTGGACCCCTCGGTCCCTACACGTTGAAGGTGGGAAGCGTCCAGTACGACGTTCGTGTCCCCGAAGGAGCCGTAATCGCCGGGAGTTCGATCAATATATGATGCTTCTAGAGGAGATGACCTGGACTGAGATCGAGGCGGGCCTTGAAAAGACCAGGACCGTGATCCTGCCGGTGGGCGCGACCGAAGAGCACGGCCCCCACCTTCCCACCTTCACCGATACGATCCAGGCTCTTGAGGTGGCAAAAGAGGTGGCCAGAAGAAGGCCTGTATTCGTCGCGCCTCCGGTCCACTATGGGGTCTGCAGGTCGACCCGCGGCTTTCCGGGGACGATCTCCATCAGCCCCGAGGCGCTGAGGACCCTCGTCCTCGACCTTCTCTTCGCCTTTCACGATTCAGGGTTCGAGAGGGTGTTGATCCTCACGGGCCATGCGGGCGGCCAGCACCTCGCCGCCCTCAAGGAGGCCTCAGAGAAGGCCGTCGCCAAAAGAGACCTTCGGGTGAGCCTCGTCTCCGACTTCGACCTTATCGATACGAGCGGGGTCGAGACCCCTGGAGACGGCCACGCCGGGGAGATCGAGACCTCGAGGATGCTGGTCATCCGGGAAGACCTGGTGAAAGGCCTTCCCGAAAAGCACTTTCCACCCAGGCCGAGATTCCTGATCATGAGGGACGTGAGGCACCTGATGGGTAACGGGATCATGGGCGATCCCTCAAAGGCCTCAAAGGAGAAGGGAAAAAGGTTCATGGAGATGTCCGTTCTGGGTGTGCTGAAGGCTCTGGAGGAGCTGGAGAGCTACCCCATCCCTTGAGCCATCTTTTTTCGTTTTCTCTTTTCATCCATTTTTTTTCCTTTCTTCTCTTTCAACCGATTCTCGTTTCTCTTTAATTCGGGTCTTTGAGGCGGGCAGGTTTAATATACGGTCCTGTATCTGCCTATCCGTGAAAATCACGATTTCGCGGGATGATCATTATGCCATCGCAAGAGGATAAGCTGTCTGCACTGTCTCCAAGGGATAGGCAGGTGCTAAAAGAGATTCTGGAGGGGCTCGCCGATCCCAAAGAGATCGCCGAGAAGCTCAAAATCAAGGAGGTCTCGGTCATCTCCTCGGCGGAGGGGCTCGCCGAGAAGGGTTTGATCAGGCTCGACAAGAAGGTGGAGGAGGTCTACGCCCTCACCGAAGAGGGCGCTCGATACGCCGAAATCGGCCTTCCCGAGAGGAGGATTCTCGAGATCGCCGGCGTCGAGGGCGTCCCCATATCGGAGATCAAAGACCCCGCCCTGAAGGTCGGCATCGGCTGGCTGAAAAAGAAGGGCTGGGCCAATGTTGAGGCCGGGAAGATCAAGCCGACGGGAGACGCGCCCCAAGGAAAGGACGAGGAGATCCTCGAGGCGCTTTCCTTCCAGGGCCAGACCAGCGCCTCGGCCTTCGATGCGGAGGCCCTCAAAGCCCTGAAGAGCAGGGGGCTCGTCGAGCCGAGCGTTCACAAGTCCTGGAGCTTCGAGATGACCGATGCCGGAAGGTCTGAGATTGAAACTCGTACTCTGACATATGGCGTGACAGCACATATAGTCAGAGGAATTGGCCAAATCCCTCCAGACATGATCAGGGCCGGAAAGTGGGATGAAGATTCTTATGTCCAATATAAAGGAGAACGATTCCACATTAGACCCTACAACGTCACTCTTTCTGCAGAGCGGATCTACCCCGGAAAGGTGCATCCCTACCAGCGACTCCTTCAGAGGATGAGGGAGATCATGCTGGAGATGGGCTTCACAGAGATCAAGGGCGAGATCGTCCAATCCAGCTACTGGAACTTCGACGCACTCTTCCAGCCCCAGGATCATCCGGCAAGGGAGATGCAGGACACCTTCTACCTCGACTCCAGGGCCGAGATCCCCGATTACGCCACTGTCAAGGATATGCACGAGCATGGTGGAGAGGTCGGCTCCACCGGCTGGGGCGGGATCTGGGACCCGGAGGTGGCCCGAAAGGAGGTTCTCAGAACTCACACCACCTCGGTCACCATAAAGTACCTGGCAGATCACCCGAACCCTCCGGTCAAGGCCTTCTCGATAGACCGGGTCTATCGGCGGGAGGCGATAGACCCGACCCACACGCCGGAGTTCGAGCAGCTCGAGGGCGTGATCATGGACGAGGGCCTATCCTTCGCAAACCTTCTCGGCGTCCTCAAGGAGTTCTACGCCAAGATGGGCTTTGATGAGGTTAGATTCCGGCCCGGCTATTTCCCCTACACCGAGCCCTCCGTCGAGCCCGAGGTATACATCGAGGGGCTCGGCTGGGTGGAGCTTGGGGGTGCCGGAGTCTTTAGAAGGGAGGTTACAGCGCCCTTCGGGATAGATCATCCGGTCCTCGCCTGGGGCCTAGGCGTAGGGCGCCTGGCCATGCTCAGGCTGGGGCTCAAGGACCTGCGGCTTCTATACCAGTCGGACGTGGGATGGCTGAGGGATGTGCCCCTCTCCACGAGGATGTGATCAATCGTGCCAGTGGTGAGATTATACTACGAGGATCTGGAGGAGATGGTGGGCGCCTCCAGGGAAGTTATCATGGCGAGGATTGCCATGATGGGCGCAGATATTGGAAAGAGCAACGAAGAGGATTACGTGGACGTCGAGTTCTTCCCCGACAGGCCGGACCTCTACAGCTCCGAGGGGGTGGCCAGAGCCCTTCAGGGTTTCCTGGACATAAAGGTCGGACTTCCAGAGTACCAGGTCCACCCCGGCGAGGTCACGGTCAAGGTCGACCCTTCCGTCGAGAGCGTCAGGCCGCTCATAGGCTGCGCTGTGGTGAAGGATCTCGAGTTCAGCGATCCTGCCATAGAGTCCCTGATGGACCTTCAGGAGGACCTTCACTGGGGTCTTGGGAGGAACAGGCGGAAGGTGGCGATAGGCGTCCACGACATATCCAGGGTCGTGCCCCCGTTCACATACTTCGCCGCCGATCCATCCTTTGAGTTCGTGCCCCTGGACTTCAAGGAGAGCCTCTCGATGCGCGAGATCCTGAAACGCCATCCAAAAGGGATCGGTTACGCTCACATCCTGGAGGGCTTCGACCGCTATCCTCTCATAACGGACGCCAACGGGGACGTCCTATCCTTCCCGCCGATAATTAACGGCGAGCTGACGAGGGTTATGGACGATACCAGAGACCTGTTCATAGACGTTACAGGGACCGACCCTGTAGTCTACAAGGCTCTGAACATCGTGGTCACGGCCCTCGCGGAGAGGGGCGGCCGCGTCGAGTCGGTCCAGGTGAAGAGGCTCGAGGGCGATCTCGTCCTTCCAGACCTCGCGCCCGCCAGGTGGAAGGTCGAGGTCGATGACGCCAACAGGCTCATAGGCTTCAACCTCTCGCCCGAGGAGCTGGCAACGTGTCTTGAGAGGATGAGGTTTGGGGCCCAGGTTCAGGGTCGAGCGCTGGAGGTCTTAGTCCCTGCCTACAGGGCCGACATAATGCACACCTGGGACATCTTCGAGGATGCTGCCAAGGGATACGGCTATGACAGGCTTGTGCCGGAGCTTCCAAAGACCGTCACCGTCGGCGAGCCCCACCCCCTGGAGGTCAGAAAGTCCGATTTGAGGGAGATCATGGTGGGACTCGGCTATCTTGAGACGATGCCCTTCACCTTAACCTCCGAGAAGGCCAACTTCGTGAAGATGAGGCGGTCCATGCAGGACCAGGAGGTTACGAGGGTTCTCCACCCCATAAGCGAGCTTCACACCATGGTCAGGACGTCGATCCTGCCGAGCCTCCTGGAGATCTTCGCCATCAATCAGCATCATCCTCTGCCCCAGAGGATCTTCGCCCTGGGTGACGTTCTTGCAAACGGCAAAACGAGGCAGGACCTTGCCGCAGCCTCGATCCACAGCGGTGCCGACTTCGCGGAGATCAGGTCTGTGGTGGACGCTTTGTTCAGGGAGCTGTCCATCGAGCCTGAGATCGTCGCGTCCGAGGATGGTGCCTTCTTAGAGGGGAGAAGAGCCGACCTGATGGTGAATGGAAAGAAGGCGGGGTCCTTCGGCGAGTTCCACCCCCAGGTTTTGCGAAGCTTCGGCCTCGACCAGCCCGCCGTGGGCCTGGAGCTGAGATGGGACCATCTCTGGCCCTTTGGCAGGTCTTAGTCCAACTCTGAGGTTGAGGGCGCAAAGCCTGTCTTGAAGCTGGTCGCCGCCAGGCGGCATGGTGGCAGGTTGCCATCGCGAAAATCGATCTAGCGGAACGGATGCGCGCCGCCCGGGCGCATAGTCCGTTCCAAAAAACTCTTTTTGCGCGGGGTATGATCATGACCCTTTTCCGATTCGCTCGTCGTGCTTTGACAAGTTTAATATAAGCTGCAAAACAACTTGAACTTTAATGGCAGGTTGGGTGCCCTCATGAAAGTCCGGGATCTGATGACTTACCCCATACTCACGGTGGGTATAGACACCACCGTCTTCGATGCGATACAGATGATGGTCCGCGAGAATAAGGGAAGCGTTCTCGTGGTTGAGGGTGGTCTGCTCAAAAACGTTGTGGGCATAGTCACCACCTGTGGTATGTTCAAGCACGTCTTTGCCAAGGGGATCGATCCAAGAAATATCATGATCTGGGAGATAATGACCCCGGCGCCGTTGGTGACCATAGGCCCCAACGCCTCCACCAAAAACGCGGCCAAGATCATGCGGGAGCACAACATACGAAGGTTGCCCGTGGTCGAATGTGGTGCTCTGGTGGGGATAATAACCAGCAAAGATCTCCTTCGGTGCGTCGGCGATTCAGAGGCGAATGGGGAACTGGGGCGTGAATAAGCCTCTGAGTGACTGCGATATTCAGAAAATCTCGATTTAGATCCCAGATCCGATTTTGAAGTCTCTGTGGTCCGGCGTCGCCTCTGCGGCTGACCACAAAAGGGTGCGCCCCTGACGTAGAATTTAAATATCGAGAGAAACAAGTGGTGGCCAAGTCGAGGTAGCCAAGCCTGGTATGGCGCAGGTTTGCTAAACCTGTGTCCCTTCGGGACTCGAGGGTTCGAATCCCTCCCTCGGCGCTAATTTTATAGCTTAAATAAAATGGGTGCTCATGCTCAGCTCGAGAGGGCGTTGAACCTCTCGGCGAAGTTGAAGCATGAGCCGCCAAAGCAGCCGAAGGTCGGTTTCGGGTTGTCCTTGAAGATCAGCCTTCTCTGGATCTCGAAGGACCCCAGGAACTCTTCGCGTTCGCTGGTGCTTCTCTGACCGGGTATCGTCTGCTTCGAGTCGATCGCCAGGTATCCTGTGAAGTTGTCAGCGGTCTGGAACTCGGCCCTCCTGTCACGGCCGGTGTGGTGAAAGCCGATCTCCTGAACCTCGTACTCCATCTCCTGGAGGTTGTAGCTCTCCTGGACTTTGGCTCCCACTCCCCCGAAGACGAGAGAGCTCTTCGCAGTCTCTGTGCCCATCAGGGTGTCGCCAGGGTTTAGCGCCATGTAGTTGTCCACGGCATCACACTCCTGGAAGGTGGGGTTTTGTCCCTTCGCCTCTTCGACCAGGTACTCGTTCTTCATCAGCGCGTCCACGCTGCCGCTGAAGTATATGTCCTTGTTCGACTTTACTCCGGTGTTCATGCTTCTGACGTCTTTGTTCATCTGAAACTGACCCGAACCGCTGACGGTGGTTTCGGATACGTAGTCGTAGTCCTGAAGCTTGAACCCGGCCTCGTCAGATCCGGACTTGCAGTTCGAGGCTGTTGCAAGGACCTGGAAGTCGTAATCTCCAGGCGATGCCGTCATGTCCGGCGTTACTTGAAGCTGCTCAATTCCAACCCCTCCTGCTGGGACGGTCAGGATCTTCTCAGACCATCCGAACCATCCGAGTCTGCAGCTTTTGGGGTTGATCGTAAGCCTTGCATCAACCTCTGACCATCCTCTATTTTCCACGGTGACGATGTATTCCAGCGTCTTTCCTGGCGTGGTGTAATCGAGGTCTGATCCGGATTTCGGGCCAGATAGGTCGACGGAGACGTAAAGCTCGCCCATAACCCCTGGCACTGAGGGCCAGACGGCGTCTGTTGAAGACGACTCCAGATCCCAGGCGGATTCCGGGCCCTGCCTCGTCTCCTCAACCGTGGCAAAGGCCGTTTGAGCCACGAGAATTAGCAGAATCATCAGATAATTTCTCACTCTTTAACCCCCATGACAAATTTATTGCGACAAAGGCCTTTTTATCTCAATACGTGACGCCAGAATCCCGCTTCTTCGGGGGATCGGCATTCCGATCCGGCTCCGCCGCAAAAATAAGAAAAGAGCGTAGACTGCTGCTTAGCAGTCTACTCCAGCGCACGGGCATGGGAACTTGTCTTCAGGAATCGGAGCCTCATGGAACTTGATCTCCTTCTGGACCTCGAAGTCGCCGCTGAAGAGTTCGTGGCTCTTTATGTCCTTGTAGAAGATCTTGTGCATGCTGGAGTCGGTTCCCCAGGTACCATTGAAGCTGTTCAGAGTGTTGAGACCGACGGTGTGCGTGATGGTCGAGTTGGTGGTCGATCCGAAGAAGACCGTCTGGTCCTTCTCCATCTGGTTGACGCTGAACATTTCCTGGATGTTCGCACCTATGCCCCCGTAGAAGGCCTTCGAGTTGACGAACTTTCCACCCTGGAGAGGCGTCTCACCATCATATGTGAGCTTGGTGTTCTCGAAGAAGTTCAGCCTCTGGTTAACTGTATCGCTACAGTTCTCTGCGCTGTTGTTTGGCAGCGGTCGTATCAGCTTGTTGGGTTCCTGCGAGTAGACGTGTACGGCGTCCATTTCAATCGCGCCGTCACCGGACATCATGTCGTAATACTCAAGGGCTATCTTCTTGTCGACAACTGAGGTCGCCACATCGATATAACCGGTTCCGCTGACCAGCTGCCGCTCACAAAACTGCTCGTACTGTTTTGGCTCATCGATTGGCGGGTTGGCCACAGCGAGGCCGCAAACCAAGGCGAGAGCTACCAGTATCCCTATTACTCCCTTCATTTACTTATACCCCCTTCCTATTCCGAATTTAAATCGTTTGTCTCTCTTGCAAAGGGAGACGAACTCTTTATCTATTTAATACAGGGCTGATATTTCAGTGTTTTGGTCCGAAGGAACCCACAAGGATATGGAAAATAAAAAAGTTGGGTCGATTCCAGATCCTGAGATCTGGAATTCGCGTTTCGGCTCAGATGCAGGGGAGCCAGTCAACCTGGACAGCACCGCAGGTATCGTTGCCCCAGAGCTGGATGAACTTCTCGATCGAGAAGACACCAGTCAGGTCCTCAACGGAGCGGCCGTACTCGTCGTGTCTGCCCTTGGTAGTTGCTACAGGATCCTTGGAGAGCCATCCGATGTGAGCGACACCGATGACGTTGGAGTTGAAGTTCGCCTCAAGAGCGCCAGTGCACCTGCCGCAATCGTTTGTCTCTTTATCGGGATCGCAGTCACGCCTGGTCTTGACCTCGGTGTTCTTTTGGAGGTGCTCAGCGTGGGTGTACATCTCGACCACTACGGCTCCGATGTAGTAGTTCTGGACGCAGAGTTTTTCGATCCACTTCTGGTCGTATGTACCAGTTTGGTAGCTCACAGGCATGTACTCGAACTC
>JBFESM010000085.1:0-7490 GCA_041548445.1 Methanothrix sp.
TCTATGATAACGCTCTCTGTAAGGACTCATCTCTCCCCCATCTCCGTTGCAGCCCTCATCCGAACCGGCCCGTTATGTAATCCTCAGTGCTCTTCTCCCTGGGGTTTTCGAAGATCTCTTTGGTCTCGCCGCATTCGATCAGCTCGCCAAGGAGGAAGTAGGCGGTGTAGTCGGAGACCCGGGCTGCCTGCTGCATGTTGTGGGTCACGATCACCTGGGTGTACGAACCCCTCAGCTCGTCCATCAGCTCCTCGATCTTGGCTGTGGATACCGGGTCAAGAGCGCTGCAGGGCTCGTCGAAGAGGATAACGTCCGGCTTCATGGCGAGGGTTCTTGCTATGCAGAGCCTCTGTTGCTGCCCACCGGACAGCCCCATGGCGGGTTTATCGAGACGGTCAGACACCTCATCCCAGAGGGCGGAGTCTTTGAGGCTCGCCTCCACGATCTTGTCCACGTTCTTCACCCCGTGAATCCTGGGGCCGTAGGCTATGTTGTCGTAGATGGACATGGGAAAGGGGTTCGGCTTCTGAAATACCATGCCGATGTTCTTTCGAAGCTCCACCACGTCTGTCTCCTTGTCGTAGATGTTGACGCCGTTGTAGAGGACCTCGCCCTCTATTCTGACGATGTCGACGAGGTCGTTCATCCGATTGAGGCAGCGGATGAAGGTGGACTTCCCGCACCCAGAAGGGCCTATCAGGGCAGTTATCTGATTTTCTTGGATGCCGATCGATATATCTTTCAGGGCGTGGTTCTCGCCGTACCACAGGTTCAGGTTCTTCGACTCAATCTTGAAAGACATTGTAAGACCCCATAAATAAAATTTGGCCCAAAATCGCTCTTCGAATTCATGCGGGACCTTCCGGGCCGGAACTTGCGGCCGGGAAGAAGCCCTCTTCTTCCAGTATTCCCTGGCCCTCCGGCCCCAGGACGAAATCTATAAACTCGGCTTCGGTCTTGCTGGTGCCGTTCCAGGTGTACAGGTACAAGGGCCTCGATAGCTTGTAGGTCCGGTTCTTGACGTTTGCAGCCGATGGAGCGACCCCGTCAAGGGCCACGGCCCGAAGGTCGCCGGTCTTGGCGTATCCTATGCCCAGGTACCCGATGGCCTTGTCGCTCTGGACTATGAGGGTCTTTATCTCGGCGTTCTCCATGGCGTTGACCTCGACCCCCTCGGTCTCGGCTCTGCTGCTGCCCATGATCATCTCGTTGAAGGTATCGCCGGTCCCAGACCCGGGAATTCTTGCTACGGGCAGTATCATCTCGTCGGGACCGCCGACATCTTTCCAGTTGTCGATCTCGCCGGAGTATATATTCGATACATCTTCTGATGAGAGGCCCGTAACGCCGGCATCGTAAATCTCTTTGCTGACCACCACGGCGATGGCATCGTAGCCGATGAGGTGCTCGACGAAATGGTCCCCGAACTGCTTGACCTCGGACTCCTTCACCTCTCGAGATGCCATGCCGATGTCGGCGAGCCCCGAAGCCGCGTCCTGAATTCCTCGTCCAGATCCGCCGCTGCTCACCTGGACCCCGATCTCGTCCTGGGCCAGGTTGAAGACCTCCGCGCACCTCTCCACGGCGGGAAGAACCGTGGTCGAGCCGGTGATGACCAGGTTCTCCTTCGCGTCCTCGTCGACGCACCCGGCCGCCATGATGACCAGGAATACAGCCGTAAGAAGCTGAATCCTTCGTGATTTTGCAGGTTCGTTCAATCGATCGAACTTCACCATACCCGTATATATAGCGTTTTCCTATATAGTCTATATACGGTGTCATCAGACGCCGAAGAGCGGTCGCGCAATATTTATATAGAACTTCAAACTGCTGATGCCCAGAACGAAAGGGGAGGACTCGATTTGGCTGGCTTAACAAACGCTCCTATACTGATCCTAAAAGAAGGACATAAGCGCGATACCGGAAAGGGCGCTCAGCACAGGAACATCATGGCTGCAAAGGCTGTAGCTGAGGTCTTGAAGACCACCCTTGGCCCCAAGGGCATGGACAAGATGATGGTGGACGGCACAGGAGACGTGGTCATCACCAACGACGGGGCCACCATCCTCAGGGAGATGGATATAGAGCATCCGGTGGCGAAGATGATCGTCGAGGTGGCCCGGGCCCAGGAGGACGAGGTGGGGGACGGTACCACCACCGCTGTCGTCATCGCCGGAGGCCTTCTCGAAAACGCCGAGGAGCTGATCAACATCGGCGTCCATCCAACGGTGATCGTCCAGGGTTACAAGGCGGCTCAGAAGAAGGCCTATGAGTTCCTGGTGGAGATGGCGGTGACTGTCTCAAAGGAAGATCGCGGTATATTGAAGAAGATCGCCGAGACCGCCATGACCGGAAAGGGTATCGAGGTCTTCAAGGACAATCTCACCGAGATCTGCGTCGACGCCGCTGCGGCCATCGAGGACGATGGGAAGGTGGACGTAGAGGAGAGGGTCAATTTCGTCAAGATCGGCAGCGGCTCGGTGAAGGACACGGAGCTTGAGCACGGCGTGGTCCTGGACAAGGAACGGCTCAACCCCGACATGCCGAAGAAGGTGGAAGGTGCGCGGATCGTTCTTCTGGACAGCACCCTCGAGCTGAAGAAGCTATCTACCGACGCCAAGGTCACCATATCGAGCCCCGAAAGCCTCAGCAGCTTCAGGGAGGGCGAGGACGAGGTTTTGAAGGAGAAGGTCGACGCCATGGCCAAGGTCGGCGCAAACGTCGTCTTCTGCAAGCAGGGGATCGGAGCTTACGCCTCCCGGTACCTTGCAAACTACGGGATCATCGCCGCAAGAAGGGTCAGCGACGAGGACATGAAGTTCTTGGCCCTCGCCACCGGCGCAAAGATCGTGACCGACCCCCTGGAGATGAGCGAAGAGGACCTGGGATCCGCCGACCTCGTCAGGGAGAGGAAGGTCGGAAAGGAGAAGAAGATGATCTTCGTCGAGGGGTGCCACGGGGCCAAGGCCGTGACCGTGGTCATCCACGGGTCGAGCGAACAGCTCCGGGATAACATCGAGAGGGCTCTTGAGGATGCCCTCTGGTCTGTGGCGACGGTCCTCGAGTCGAAGAAGATCGTTCCAGGCGGCGGCGCTCCCGAGATCGAGGTGGCAGAGAAGCTCCGGCAGTACGCCTCCACCATGACCGGCAGGGACCAGCTGGCCGTCAAGGCCTTCGCCGCCGCCGTCGAGGAGATCCCCGTGAACCTGGCCGAGAACGCGGGTTTCGATTCGATAGACGTCCTCGTGGACCTTCGGTCCAGCCACGGCGCCGGAAAGAAGAGCTACGGCCTCGACATGAATTCCGGCAAGGCAGCCGACATGATGGCGCAGGGCGTCGTCGAGCCTCTCAAGGTCAAGACCCAGGCGATCAAGTCGGGCACCGCCGCCGCCACCCTCGTCCTTCGGGTCGACGACGTGATCGCGGCCAAGGTCGAGGGCCTCAAGCCGAAGCCCGGCCAGAGCCCCCACGACTACACCCGTGGTGGCCCGATGATGCCCCCCATGATGTAGAGGGGCGAATCGAGAGATGAGGGCAGGGGGCGTATTTCGCCCTTCTGCCCCGATCCGAGCAGGACTTTTCGTCGATTATCCTCAGCGCCCCTGACGTGATGGGGTGGTTTATGAAGGCGAAGCATAGCGAAAAAACGAATAAACCCTCCGAGAAGAAGACCGCGTCGCCCGAGATTGGCACCAAGCCCGAAGAGCCGGTCGAAGAAGCGCCCGGTCTGGACCTTGAGGAGCTGGACTCCCAAGAGCTGATGACGCAGCTTGAAGAAATGAAGCGGGTAGCTGAAGAGCGGACGGAGCAGCTTCTGCGGTGCAGGGCGGAGCTTGACAACACCATAAAGCGAGCCGCCCGGGAGAAAGAGGCCCTCTCTGGTCGCGCCTCAGAGAGGCTGATATCAAAGCTTTTGCCGGTCTTAGACAGCCTCGATCAGGCCGCAAAGCAAGTCGAGGGTATGGATAGGATCAGAAAGCAGCTTTTGGACGTTCTTAAAACTGAGGGGCTCGAGCCGATCGAGGCCAAGGGCGAGAAGTTCGATCCCTACAAGCACGAGGCTTTGATGATGGTCGAGTCAAATGAGCACGACGAAGGGACGGTGACCGAGGAGGTCCAGCGCGGTTATGCCTTGAACTCCAGGGTGATCCGCTTCTCCAAGGTACTGGTCTCTAAAAAACGATAAATATTCGCAAGTTTAATTTCAAGAAGGTGATAACGTGTCCAAGATCATAGGCATAGACCTGGGAACCAGCAACTCAGCAGCCTCCGTCCTGATCGGCGGAAAGCCCACCATGATCCCCAGCGCAGAAGGGACGAGCATCGTCGCCGGAGGAAAGGCGTTCCCCTCCTACGTCGCCTTCACCAAAGACGGCCAGAGGCTGGTGGGAGAGCCTGCCAGAAGACAGGCCGCGACCAACCCAGACGGCACGATAACCGGAATCAAGCGAAAGATGGGGCAGGACTACAGGGTCGAGGCCTACGGCAAATCCTACACCCCCCAGGACATATCCTCCTACATCCTGCGAAAGATCAAGGATGACGCCGAGTCGTACCTCGGAGAGACGGTGGAGAAGGCAGTGATCACGGTTCCCGCCTACTTCAACGACAACCAGAGGCAGGCCACCAAGGACGCCGGTACGATCGCAGGGTTAGACGTGGTCAGGATCATCAACGAGCCGACGGCCGCGGCCCTCGCCTACGGCATGGACAAAGAGGGCGAGGCGACCCTCATGGTCTTCGACTTCGGCGGAGGCACTCTCGACGTCACCATCATGGAGGCGGGCGAAGGCGTCTTCGAGGTCAAGTCGACGAGCGGCGACACCCAGCTCGGCGGCCGGGACATGGACGAGATCCTGACAGATTACGTCGTCGAAAAGTTCAGGCAGGATACCGGGGTCAACCTCAAAAGCGACCGGATGGCGATCCAGAGGCTGAGAGAAGCCGTCGAGATCGCGAAGATAGAGCTATCCAGCGTCCTCCAGACGACGATCAACCTCCCCTACATCACCGCGGACCAGACCGGGCCCAAGCACCTGGACATGACGATAACCAGGGCGAAGCTCGAGGAGCTGATCAAGGACGTCCTGGAGCGATGTCGCGGCCCCATGACGCAGGCTCTCCAGGATGCAAAGCTCGACAAGACCGGGATCGACAAGATCATTCTCGTCGGCGGCCCGACCAGGATGCCCGCGGTCACGAAGTTCGTCAGCGACTTCATGGGAAAGGGGGCGGAGCGGGGTGTCGATCCGATGGAGTGTGTGGCGATCGGTGCGGCCGTCCAGGGCGGAGTTCTCGGAGGCGAGGTGAAAGACATCCTTCTTCTGGACGTGACGCCCCTCTCCCTCGGGATCGAGACCCTCGGCGGCGTTGCGACGAAGCTGATCGAGAGAAACACCACCATCCCCACCAAAAAGAGCCAGATCTTCACCACCGCCGCCGACAACCAGACGACCGTCGAGATCCACGTCCTCCAGGGGGAGAGGCCCATGGCCAAAGACAACACATCCCTCGGTCGGTTCAACCTGGCAGGGATTCCGCCCGCGCCCAGAGGCATACCCCAGATCGAGGTCTCCTTCGACATCGACGCCAACGGAATTCTGAACGTCTCGGCGAAGGATCTGGCCACCGGAAAAGAGCAGGCCATCACCATCTCCGCCCCGAACAAGCTTTCCCAAAACGAGATTGAGCGGAAGGTGAGAGATGCCGAGCAGCACGCCTACGAGGACACCAAGAGGAAAGAGGAGATCGAGGCTAAGAACCAGGCCGAGACCCTCGTCTACACCGCGGAAAAGACCCTCAAAGAGGCCGGGGACGCTGCCACCGCCGACCAGAAAGAGAAGATCGAGAAGGCGATCGAGGAGGCGAAAGAGGCGCTCGCCGGCGGAGATATCGAGAAGATCAAGGAGAAGTCAGAATTGCTCCAGAACGCCGTCTACGAGCTGTCCACGGCGATGTACCAGAAAGCGGCCGCGCAGCAACAGCAGCAGCAAGAGCAGGAGCAACAACAGCAGCAGCAAGGCCAGCAGGGCGATTCAGACGCCTCCTCCTCCGGCGAGACGATCGACGCCGAGTACGAGGTCGTGAACGACAAGAAATAAGGTCGATGAAGTTCGACGACCGTACCTGAAGATCTTGAAGCGAGGATGCCGGAGAGGATAGCCAGTGGCGGGCAACAAAAGAGACTACTACGAAGTTCTCGGAGTCGGAAAAGAGGCGGACCAAAAGGAGATCAAGAGCGCTTACCGAAAGCTCGCTCTCCAGTACCATCCTGACAGGTCGAAGGAGCCAGACGCCGAGGAGAAGTTCAAGGAGATCTCTGAAGCCTACGCCGTCCTCTCCGACTCGGACAAGAGAAAGCAGTACGACCAGTTCGGCCACGCCGGGATCGACGGCCGCTACTCCCAGGAGGACATCTTCAGGGGCGTCGACTTCGAGGACCTACTCCGGGGTTTCGGCTTCGGAGGCGGCGGGGGGTTTGGCGGAGGCAGCATCTTCGATCTGATCTTCGGAGGCGGCGGAGGAAGGGGCGGAAGGCGTGGGCCCGCCCGGGGCCGGGATCTGAGGTACGACCTCAGTATGACCCTGGAAGAGGTGGCTACAGGCCTTGAGACTTCCATCGAGGTTCCGAGGATGGAGACGTGCCCCACCTGCAACGGGACCGGGGCTAAGCCCGGAACGTCGCCAGAGACCTGCTCCCAGTGCGGCGGCACCGGCCAGGTCACGAGGGTTCAGAAGACCCCCTTCGGCCAGATGATGACATCTACCACCTGTTCCCAATGCGGGGGAAGAGGTCAGATCGTCTCTGATCCATGCAGTGAGTGCAGAGGGTCGGGCAGGGTCAGAAAGACGAGGACGATCAACGTCAAGATCCCGGCGGGGGTCGAGACCGGCCAGCATCTGAGGCTCGGAGGGCAGGGGGAGGCAAGCCCCGACCCCGGAGGCGAGACTGGCGATCTATACGTCTTCGTGAACGTCCGGCCCCATCCCCTCTACAAGAGGGCGAACGACGACCTCCTCTACGAGTCTCCCCTGACGATCACCCAGGCCGCCCTGGGGATCGATCTTGAGGTTCCGACCCTGGACGGAAAGAAGGCCCGGATAAAGATCCCGCCAGGAACCCAGAGCGGCTCGGTCTTCAGGCTGAAGGGGAAGGGGATTTCCAGGCTCCACGGTTTCGGCGGCACCGGCGACATGCACGTGAGGGTGAACGTAAAGACCCCCACGAAACTCTCCGGAAGGCAGAAAGAGCTTCTCGAAGAGCTGGCCGCCGAGTTTGGCGAGGGGAAGGGAGAGGCGAAGGCGAAAGAGGCCGAGGGCGCAAAAAGGAAGGAGAAGCCCTCGGAGAAGAAGGACAAGGGCTTTATCGGCAAGATCGTCGACGAGGTGAAGGGCGCGGTCCAGTGATTCGACCATCCCTTCAAAGCTCGACTCTCTTCTGATTTAATCTTGGCCACCGGGTTTCGTTTTCGAACTTGAGCACGTTCCCA
>JBFESM010000086.1:0-7441 GCA_041548445.1 Methanothrix sp.
AACTCCCTCGCTGCCGTCGTATTCCTGCCGTGAGTCCTCGCCTTCTCCTCGGCGAGGGCCACCACGGCGTTGATCACCTTGGTATCGTTCACAGGCTCGGTTCCTGTGGACCCGATCTGGACCGGTTGGGCAGAGCCGATTATCGTTCCTGGAACCATCGCCGCGATGTCGGAGCTGAGGAGGATCACCGTACCCGCGCTCCAAGCAGTGGCGCCGGAAGGGTAGACGTACCCGATCACCGGAAGGCTCGTCCTCTCGATCTGGCCGGTGATCTCTTTCGTCTCGGCAAGACCCCCTCCCGGTGTGTCGAGGGTGATCACCAGGGCCTCGCACCCTCTGCCCTCCGCCTCGGCGATCGCCTCACCGACAATGTCGTCGCTCGCCGGAGTGATGGCGTCGTCCAGGGCGACGACCATCACGCTAGCCTCGCCGAAGGCAGGGGCCGCAAGGCAGAGGATGGCGATGGAGACGAGAAGGAGGAAGGGCCGTATAGGCAAGAGAGACAGGAGCGGCCCGAAGAGGGCCGAACCCTTCGAAGTTGAGGTCCTCATCTCTCACCGAAGGCCTTGGTAAGTCCCGCCACAGCTCCCGTCGCCTCGCCGACCTCGCCGCCGGAGGTGACAACGATCAAGTTCTTCTCCCTCGCTATCTCGGCGAGGGTCTGAAGCTCTCTCAGCTTGATGGCAACCGGCGCGCCCTGGTAGAGCTTCGCGGCCTCCACCATCCTCGCCGAGGCCTGAAACTCTCCCTCGGCCAGGATGATCCTGGACCTCTTCTCCCTCTCGGCCTCGGCCTGCTTGGCGATCGCCCTGAGCATCGACTCGGGAAGGCTCACGTCCCGAAGGGTCACAGCCGCGACCTTGATCCCCCAGGGGTCGGTCTGACGGTCCAGGATCTCCTGGAGCTTGACGTTCAGCTCTTCCCGTTTAGAGAGTAGATCGTCCAGCTCGATCTCGCCGAGGACGTCCCTCAAGGTCGTCTGGGCAAGAAGGCTCGTCGCCACCCTGAAGTTCTCGACCTGGATGACGGCTCTGTCGGGGTCCACGACCCGATAATAGAGGACGGCGTCCACGTCCACCGTCACGTTATCCTTCGTGATGACGGCCTGCTTCTGGACGTCTATCGTCACAACCCGTAGATCCATGTTGATGGCTCTATCGATCACCGGTATTATTATCGTGATCCCGGGCCCCTTGATCCCGCTGTACCGGCCCAGCCTGAAGACGACGAGCCTCTCGTACTCACGAGGTATCCTGATACCCTGATAGAGTATCAGCAATACTATGAGCAGAGGTACAAAACCGACTGATAATACGTCAACCACATAAACACCCTTCAGTAATTGATCCCCGCGCGTTTAAATAACCGACGGAAGAAAGCCGGACGAGGGGGCCCTCAAAAGGGTGCGGCATGCCCCCTTCCCGATCAGGAAGGGGCACGATAGAAAAGCTCACTTCTTGAACTCAGTATATCCGCACTTTCCGCAGGCGAGCCGGTCCTTGTGCTCTCCGAGGAATACCCCGTTTCCGCATCGGGGACAGATCTGCTTGTTCCTCTTTATCGCCTCGCCGCTGACTTCATAGAACTGGTTGACCGCCATCTAACTCGACTCCTCTGCCTCGGCGGCCGGTGCGGGCACGTTCCTTGCGATGACGTGAGCCCTCTCGACCTCTTTTGCCCTCTCCTCGGTCTCGTAGATCTTGACGTATCCCACAGTCTCTCGCTTTCCGAACTCGGACTTGAGGCTGTCCACCATCACAAGGCCGACCTTCGAGTTCATGGTAGCTGCGATCTTATCGATGACGCTCTTTCTGGAGGGCGTGGGCCCATCGTGCTCGATGACGAACTTGACCTCTCTCCGATTCAAAATCGGGTTCTCTTTCTCTTCGATGACCTTAATTTCCATCTCAATCCTCCACAATCATCCTGTCCATTATGCTCTTGGCATATTCCTTTCTCTCGGGGGTCACCACCACAGCAACGCTCCCCTCGTTGGGCTGGCCGTAGACGACCGTCGAGCCCAGGGGCGCATAGAGGATGGCTGGCAACGTGGCGAGATCCTCCTCGCCGTCGACGACGATCTTGACCCTTCTATCGCCGGCCAAATGGTCCCTTATCACGTCGACAAGCTCCCGGGTGAGGGTTGCCGCGGGGTTAGCCACCTCGATCCTCTCGTACTCGTCGAGCTCGCCTATGCCCTGCTGAACGTGATCTGGCACGGGCATCCGTTTGGTCTTGTTGTCCACGATGCAGATGTCGGGCTTTCTGCCAGAAGAAGACAACAGGCAGAAGGTGGTGACGTCGCCCACCGCGATCACCTTCGGCGCGGGAACGAGCAGATCCTGCATGGGAACTACGCACTCCTGGCCCCGTCCCCTGTAGAGCCTGCCCAGGGGGGGCTTAAGCTCGGAACGAAGCTCCTCGGGAAGACGCAAGATCTTCAAATCTATCGCACCTTCAGGGCGTACCTTCCTGGAAGGGTTATCCCCAACTTCTTTGCAACCTCAGACTCTTTCGGGTCGATTATCACGACGTACCCGCTCCAGTCCTTACTCAGGGAAGACGAACCGCAGGTAGGACAGACCAGACCCTCGACTATCCTGTGACACTCCCTGCAAGCCTGTTCGGTCATTTCGATTCAACCTCTGCCTCTTCCCTTCGCCGAGCGGCCTCCAGCCACTCGAGCTTTCCAAGGCCCGTCTGCCTCATGGTGAGGCCGATTTTGCTCTCCCTGGGCTCCTTCTCGTTGAGGCTTATGGCTATGATCCTGGCGCGCACCCTGTCGCCCTCGCCAAGAGACTTGTTCGACTCTTTGCTCGCAAGCCGCGCATTCTTCTCATCGTACGATATATACTCGTTGGTTATCTGGCTTACGTGAAGCAGCCCGTCGAAAGGCCCGATCCCTATGAAGGCTCCGAACTTCACGATCTCCACGACCTCGCCCTCGACGATCTCCTGCATCTCCGGCTTGAAGACGATCGCATCGAAGGTCGAATCGTAATAGATCGCACCGTCTCCAGCCAGGATCCTTCCTTCGCCGATGTCGTCCACGCCCAGCACCGCGACGACTGTACCCAGGGTCTTGTCAACCCTGGCCTCGTACTTGTTGCGCAGCGCCATCTCCACAGCGTCTTCGAGGGTATCCCCCATCTGGCCAGGAGGTATCCTGACGACCCCCTCCAGCTTCATCTTCTTATACATCAGAACTCCTTTCCGCTTGCGATTTCCAGGCGTCGTCTCTGGCGCAGGTGTATAACCGTAACACCTCTAGTAGATAACTTTTTCTTCAGTTCCTTATCGTTGGTGAAGACCGCTGCGCCCGCTTCCTGGGCAAGGTCGACGAGCACCTCGTCCGCCCCGCCGAAGGCCTCGACGAGCTCACAGCCTTCGGCCAGCGCGAGGCCGATCCTGGCGGCGGTCCGATCCCGCCGGGAGTCGGCGAGTCTGGCGAGAGACTCCAGCTCCCAGAGGACAGGACGCGGCACCAGGAATCTGCGATAGCCGAGACGTTCCAACTCTTCGAACACGTCCAACCCGAACTGACCGGGAACCATGAGGGCGTTTGTGTCGAGAAGCACCTTCACGCGGCTGCAACACCCCCTTCGAGAAACAGCTCCAGAGACGCCAAGCGACCGCTTCTATTTGTTGATGGTGCCAACGCCGATCAGACGCCACCGTGCACCGATCCGCCTGCTGACGGCAACCCGGTCGCCCACAGCGGCGCAGACTGGCCTTTTCAGCTGGACTTCCACCATGCCTGCGTCTCTCGCGCTGGAGACGACTCCGACGGTGGTGGCGGTGCCGACGTTCAGCATCAGCGGCTCGCTGGTATGGATCGGCTCGACGTCTGCCTCGGCCATGGCGCCCACGACCCTTTCCAGGAGCCTAATTTTCATGGTGAAAGAGCTCCAGACGGGGGGGAGATATCCCGGCTCTCCAGCCACCTGGCCCACCAGAATGTCGCTCTTGGTGAGGGTCGGATCGAGCTGGGTTCCAACCCCGATCAAGCCGCCGGGGGTGACCTCCTCCTGGGATCCACCGCCCGCCATCAGCGCCGTCACATTGGTATTGATGGGAACCCACTGTTTTCTCCCCACCGCCTCCACCGACCTGCCGGGCTTGATCTCGAGGGAATCCCCAGGCTTGAGCACCCCTTGGGTGAGGGTGCCCCCGATAACTCCACCGACGATCTTCTCGGGCAAGGTCCCGGGACGGTTGACGTCGAAGGACCTGGCGATCTTGAGGAGGGCTGGCTTTTCCACGTCCCTTTCCCGCGTGGGGATCGTCTCCTCGATCGCCTGGATCACCATGTCGATGTTCACGTTCTGCTGGGCAGATATCGGGACTATGGGAGCGTTCTCGGCGACGGTCCCCTTGACGAACTTCTTGATCTCGTTGTAGTGCTCGATCAGCCGCTCCCTGGAGACGAGATCGATCTTGTTCTGAACGATCACGATATTGTCGACGCCGGTTATGTCCAGGGCCATGAGGTGCTCCTTGGTCTGAGGCTGAGGACAGGACTCGCTGGCGGCGATGATCAGTACTGCGCCGTCCATGATGGCGGCGCCCGAGAGCATCGTCGCCATCAGGGTCTCGTGGCCGGGAGAGTCGACGAATGATACGGTTCTGAGAACCTCGCTCGGCGATCCGCAAGCAGGGCAGGTCTCCTCCACGGTGTACGCTTCCGGCTCGGGGCAGTTTGGACATTTTCTGAAAGTTGCATCGGCGTATCCGAGCCTGATGGAGATGCCTCTCTTCAGCTCCTCGCTGTGCTGGTCGGTCCACACCCCTGAAAGGGCTCTTACCAGGGTCGTTTTGCCGTGGTCGACATGGCCCACCATGCCTATGTTCACGGCCGGTTTTTTATGCAAGTTGGATTCGCTGGACAAATCGGGTCTCCTCTGATGATCTTAATGGCAACTAACTGGGAAAGACTACTATATAAATGCTCAGGATTGAACGCGAAGTCCCTTTTCGGGCTCGATTTTGGATGCTTCAGCCCGAAGGAGCAGCTCTGGCGGCTCAACGCAAAAATGGTCGGTGGGACGGAGCCGATGGAAAGGTACGGATCAGATAGATGAGACGGATGAGATGCACAAGAATAGACAAGATGAGACACATAAGATGGACAAGACGCATCAGGATGGGATTTTCGGGAACGATCAGACGTACCCCCGATAGGCCTCGCTCACTCCCAGAATGGCCTCCCTCACAAAGAGGCGGTAAGACTGGATGGAAAACTCCGACCAGCCCTCGAACTCGTCGTACAGCTCGGCCCCGAAGGCGTCCTCGTCCGCATCTTCGCTTTTTGCGCCGAACTTTTCGAGATCCGGGAAGTTCTCCTCGATATAGGTGAGAAGCGCCGTCTCAGCGTAGGGTTTGGGGATGGTCGGCTGGGATTCGGATAGGGATAGCATCAGCCTCTCCTCGTCGATAAGATCTTCCAGGGATATTTTGGTCTTCTTGACCGAGGTCTGGTGGGCCAGCTGGCTGATCTCCAGCTTTTCTCCGGGAGAGAGCTTCCTCATCTCCTGGAAGGCCTGCTGATAGAGCCGACCCATCTCGAACTCGTGCTCGAGAGCGTAGGCGAGGACCCTGTCTGAGACCCGCCTCAAATATTCAGAGTTCAGGGATATGATGGAGAACCACAGGCCCCTATAGTAGTAGAGCCGGTTCATTGCTACGGCAAAGTCGAGAGCTCCCGGAGTTGAGGTGCCAATCGAAGGAAAGAAGGTCATGGCGTCGGTCTCCACCAGGACGTATCCATCGGCCTCCTCGCCGCCGAGGTCAGTGACCCGATCTCGATCTGATAGGGGGCGAAATACCCTGTGGGGGTCCTCCATTTCTCGGTACATCTGGAGGATGAGATCGCGCTCTTTAGGGTCGGATTCGGCCAGCTGGTGGGCGACGTCCTTTGCCACCGAGACGAGCCATGCTCTGTACTCCCGCTCGAAACCGTCCCGGTTAATCGCTTTCCACCCCCTCGGAGACTTCTATCTTCTCCAGGATCTCCTTGAAGGATCGCCACTGGTCCACGGGTATCCTGATGCCGTTCTTCGACCAGCCGGTGTACTTGTCCGAGGTGACGTACTCCCTGATGTCGATCCCTGCAGTGCCTCGAAACTCGGTTTTTCTGACGACAAGCTCTGTCGTCTCGCTCTTTCTGATCCTTCCGAACTCCTGCTCCAAAGTATCAGCTCCGGTGGGTATCGAGCGCCAAGTTATAAATATCGCGGCGCCATCCTTATATATGTCATGTGCTATCGTGTGCCATGTTAACACACAGGAGATTCAGAATTGCGCGAGATTGGCAAAAGGGTGCGGATGGAGAGGATAATCGACCGGAACAGCGGAAACACCGTCATCATCCCCATGGACCACGGGATATCTGTGGGTCCTGTCAAGGGGTTGGTGGACCTCTCCCTTATGGTGGACAAGGTGGCCGAGGGGGGAGCAAACGCGGTCCTCCAGCAGAAGGGGATGGTGAAGCACGGCCACCGGGGCTACGGAAGCGACATCGGCCTTATCGTCCACATGAGCGCCAGCACCGCTCTGGGCCCCGACCCCAACAACAAGGTCCAGGTCTGCCATGTGGAAGAGGCCCTGAAGATGGGGGCCGACGCCGTCTCCGTCCACATAAACATCGGGTCTGAGACCGAGGCCGATCAGCTCAAGAAGCTCGGAAGCGTGGCGGAGAGGTGCGACTTCTGGGGCATGCCCCTCATCGCCATGATGTACCCGAGGGGCGACAAGATCACCGATCCCAACGGTCTCGACGTGGTGGCTCTCGCCGCCCGGGCCGGAGCGGAGCTTGGAGCCGACATCGTCAAGACGAACTACACCGGCGATCCAGAGACCTTCAAGGAAGTGGTGGCGGGCTGCCCGGTTCCCGTGGTGATAGCCGGCGGGCCCAAGACCGAGACCGACGAGGAGTTCCTCGAGATGATCAGGGGGGCGATCGACGCCGGGGGCCGGGGCGTCGCCATAGGCAGGAACGTGTTCCAGCACGAGAACCCGACCAAGATGACAAGGGCGATCGCAGCCATCGTCCACCATGACAAGAGCGTCGAAGAGGCGATGGCGATCCTGAGGTGAAGCTGCAAAGTCCCGATCCCGGAACGTAGCTGTGCCTCGATTCAAGTTACCTCCTCTTTTCCCAATTGGCGGGCGGAAGGCGCCGATCCCCACTATGGCGCCTCCTCTGAGGCCCCGCCCCTACGGGCTCTTTTGAGCCGGAAGGCAGGGTGGATCGGGGACGAGCGCCGATAAATGCGCCAGCCCTCCGATACGTTGGACGCACAAGGGCGATGCACAAGCTTTATATGATTGGAGCGGATTTGGAGTGTGCCGTGCTCAACCCGGTGCAGCGGGGTGGGGTAGTCAGGAAATCCCGACGGGCTCATAACCCGTAGATCAGTAGTTCAAATCTACTCCCCGCTAC
>JBFESM010000087.1:0-7353 GCA_041548445.1 Methanothrix sp.
AAGAGGAGGATGCGAAGCGAGAAGCTGATCCAGCGGGTCGCCGAGGTCGATATGCCTACCGATTACGGCAACTTTACGGCCATCGGCTACGAGAGCCTCGTCGACGGCCAGTGCCACCTCGCCCTTGTCTCGGGCGACCCGTCCTCCGACGACGCCCTGGTCCGGGTCCACTCCGAGTGCCTCACCGGCGACGTCTTCGGATCGAGGCGGTGCGACTGCGGCGACCAGCTCCACCTCGCCATGAAGCTGATCAGCGATAACGAAAACGGCGTCCTCCTCTACATGCGCCAGGAGGGAAGGGGGATTGGTCTAGCCAACAAGCTGCGGGCCTACGCCCTCCAGGAGCGGGGATACGACACCGTCGAGGCGAATCATCGATTGGGCTACCCCGCCGACCTTCGGGATTACGGCGTCGGAGCCCAGATCCTCGTCGACCTCGGGATCAAAAAGATGCGGCTTCTGACAAACAACCCAAGAAAGATAATCGGCCTTGAGGGATATGACCTCGAGATCGTCGACCGGGTCCCCATCGAGATTTTGCCCAACAGCTCGAACAGAAGATACCTGGAGACGAAGAGGGACAAGCTCCATCACCTCCTGCTCCAGGAGAGTTCGGGAAACGAGTAGCCGGAGAGATTGGCTGGCTACTCGATCGTCACCTTCTTTCTGGTGGTGACCTCGACCTTCGGGAGGTGGACCTCGAGGACGCCGTCCTTGAGGCTCGCCTTGGCATCCTCGGCCTTCACCTCAGCGGGGAGCGAAAGGCTCCTCTCGAACCTGGCAAAGGTCCTCTCTTTTCTGCGAAACTCCTCTCCAGTCTCCTCTTTTTCAGTCTTCCTCTCGGCCTTCACTTCGAGAGCGTCCTCGGTAACGGTGATCTCAACGTCTCCCTTATCCATGCCGGGAAGGTCCATCGTCACGACGACCTCCTCGTCGGTCTCCTTGACGTCGGCGAGAGGCTTCATCACGTCTCTGAAAGCTCCGGATGCTGTGGGAGATTCGGCCATGAAATCCTCTATCAGCTGGTTCATCTTATCCTGGACCCTTCTGATCTCGGGCATGTATCTAGATTCGGGATCGGAGATTCCCACGTCCTCCATCAGCCGGTTCATCCGCTTCTGCAGGCGCTTGAAGTCGTCTCTTGGAACTAACCCCGGCATAATCCATCACCATCAAGAGTTACGCTTTCAGAGGTCAAATATCTTACTATAGATACTCGGCCTGAATCGCGACGACCTCCCGGCTATCCTTGGCCGCAGCGTACTCTTCGAGAGGCTCCTTGTTCAGCTCCAAAAAGACGTGACCCCAGGAAAATTTGGCCAGGATCTCCTCGGCCTGGGGCCGCTCGCCCAGGATCACCAGGGCCGCTGCGAAGGCTTCCACCGTCGAGAGCTTGAAGGGCTTTCCGAAGTTGACGGGGTTAGCGGCGACCAGGAACGGAAGCGCCCTCTCCTTGAGGCGCATCTTGCTGAAGACCTCTTCTGCATGAGCCCAGGAGCAGTCCAGGGCGGCAAGCCCACGACCCACCTCGAATCTATCGGCAGGGGAGAGGGCCTTCTCTGAGAAGGGGCTTAAGACCAGGTATCCCCGAAGCTTGTTCCACCGCTTGGTGGTCCGTGCGAGCTTGAACCTCTCAAGCTTCTTTCCGGTGCACCTCTTGGGGTCGCACTGGTTTGCGTGATAGATCAGGAGCTCCATGATCTCTGTGGTCTACCGATAATCCTATTAACGTTGTTTGCAACTCTCCCCACCATTATCCCTTTCGCGGAAATAAAGAACTCAGAGGCCTTCCCGATGAGCGAGATCTCCAAGGAGTACGACTTTAAACAGGTTGAAGAGAGGTGGGCGGAAAGCTGGGACGAGTCCGTCTACTATTTCGACTGGAACTCCGAAGCGCCCCAGTACATAATCGACACGCCGCCGCCTTATCCCACCGGAAACTTCCACATAGGCAACGCTCTCAACTGGTGCTACATCGACTTCGTTGCTAGGTACAAGAGGATGAGGGGCTACAACGTCATGTTCCCCCAGGGCTGGGACTGCCACGGCCTTCCCACCGAGGTGAAGGTGGAGGAGATCCACAAAATCACGAAGAACGAGGTCCCAAGAGAGGAGTTCCGGCGTCTCTGCGAGGAGCTGACAGTCCAGAACATCGCAAAGATGAGGGTGACGATGCGAAGGCTCGGCTTCTCCAACGACTGGTCCAACGAGTACGTGACGATGCAGCCCGAGTACTACTCCAAGACCCAGAGGTCCTTCGTCCAGATGTTCGACAAGGGTATGATCTATCGGGAAGACCACCCCGTAAACTGGTGTCCTCGCTGTGGAACCGCCATCGCCTTCGCCGAGGTGGAGTACGATTCAAGGACCACCGCCCTAAACTACCTTCGCTTCGGCTCTCCCCTCGGAGACCTGGAGATCGCCACCAGCCGTCCCGAGCTTCTGGCGGCCTGCGTAGCCGTGGCCGTCCATCCCGAGGACGAAAAACATAAAAAGTACATCGGAACCGAGGTGCAGGTTCCCGTCTTCGACTACAATGTTTCGGTCATCGCCGACGAGGAGGTCGACCCGACCTTCGGCACGGGCGTCGTCATGATCTGCACCTTCGGCGACAAGCAGGACGTCCGATGGTGGGTCGAGCACGACCTTCCCCTCCGCCAGGCGATCGATCGGGCGGGGAGGATGACGGAGATCGCGGGCAAGTTCGCTGGCATGACGATACCCGAGTGCAAGGACGCCATCATCGAGGAGATGAGGTCGTTGGGGATCATCTACAAGCAGGAATCCCTCGACCAGAACGTTGGCCTCTGCTGGAGGTGCAAGACCGCCATCGAGATCCTCTCCGAGAGGCAGTGGTTCGTGAAGATAAACCCCGACGAGATCATCAAGACTTCCGCCGAGATCGAGTGGGTCCCCGAGCACATGGAGATCAGGCTCAAGAACTGGACCGGGACGATGGACTGGGACTGGTGCATATCTCGCCAGAGGATCTTTGCGACGCCCATACCCGTCTGGTACTGTAAGAAGTGCGGCGAGCCCCTAGTCGCCGAAGAGGAGTGGCTTCCCCTCGACCCGAACCTGAAGGCTCCGCCGGTCTCCTGCCAGGCTTGCGGCTCAGAGGAGTTCGATCCCGAGACCGATGTTCTCGACACTTGGATGGACAGCTCCATCTCGGCCCTGAACGTCACTGGCTGGCTGAGCGACCATCCGCCCCGCTACCCCGCCCAGCTTCGGCCCCAGGGCCACGACATCATCAGGACCTGGGCCTTCTACACCATCCTTCGGGCCAAGGCCCTGGTGGGGACGAGGCCCTGGGACTCGATCCTCGTCAACGGGATGGTCCTGGGCGAGGACGGCCACAAGATGAGCAAGTCCCTGAACAACTTCATAGCCCCCGAAGAGGTCGTGGTGAAGTACGGCGCCGACGCCTTCCGCCAGTGGGCGGCGGTGGGCGGAAGCCCCGGAAGCGACGTGATGTTCCGGTGGAAGGACGTGATCAGTGGCGGCAGGTTCCTTCAGAAGCTCTGGAGCATGTACAGGTTTGCGTCTCCCCACGCGGTCAAATCCGACGACGTGACCCCTAACCAGGTGGACCGGTGGCTTCTCTTTGAGCTCTCCACGATGATCGAGGCGGTCACCGACTCGATGGACAGGTTCGCGTTCGACGAGGCCTTCAGGGCGATCAGAAGCTTTGCCTGGGAAGTCCTCGCCGACAACTACATCGAGCTCGTCAAGTCCCGGCTCTACGGCGCCGACGGCCCCGAGAAGAGGGCGGCTCAGTCGACGATATACGCCGCCATCGAGGCCCTGACTAGCCTCCTTGCGCCCTTCGCCCCCTTCATCGCCGAGGAGATCAGGACGAACCTCTCCGGCGAATCCGTCCACACCTCCAACTGGCCCGTGTCATCGGGCATTCCAGCCCAGCCCGAGGGAAGCCTGATCAAAGAGGTAGCAGCGGCCGTTAGAAGGTACAAGTCGGACCGGGGCATGGCCCTGAACTCTCCCCTCGCCGAAATCGAGGTCTATTGCGACCTGGACCTGGAGACGGCCGACCTGTCCGGCTCCACCAGCTCGCCTGTGGTGGTGAAAGGCGGCAGCCCCGAGATCGAGACGAGGGCCGTCGAGGTGAGACCTCAGATGAAGGCCATAGGTCCAATCTTCAAGAACCAGAGCGGCGAGATAATCCAAAAGCTCAAATCGATGGACCTGGAGGATGTGGCCCGACAGCGGGAGGCTGGGAGGATCGAGGTTGTGGTGGGCGAGAAGGTCGTGGAGCTCGGACCCGAGGCCGTCGAGATCGCGACAGAGACCCTCTCCGCCGGGAAAGCCGTCGAGATGATAATTCTCGCGGGTGCCACCGTCCTCATCAGGACAGGATCATGATCGAGGTCGAGGTGAAGGCTCGCTCTTTTCCCGGGATCGAGGCGAAGATCTTCGATCTGGGCGGCGAGCTGATTGGGGTGGAAAACCACCTCGACCTCTACTTCAACTCTCCTTTTTGTGACTTCGCACGAACCGACGAGGCTCTTCGGATCAGGATCAAGGAGGAGGGCGCGCGGCTCACCTACAAGGGGCCGAAGCTCGACTCTGAGACGAAGTCAAGGCTAGAGCTGACCGTCCAGGTCGACGACCCCAAAGCTCTTGAGTCGATCCTGGAATCGGTGGGCTTTTCGCGGGCTGCCGTCGTCAAAAAGAGAAGGACGAAGTACGGCTTGAAAGAGGCGGTCCTCGCCGTCGACGATGTGGAGGGGCTTGGAACCTTCATCGAGGTGGAGCTTTCCGGGGATGAAGACTGGGCGGCTCAGAAGAGGACAGCTCTTGATATACTGGCAAGGCTCGGCCTTGCGGAGTCCATAAGAAAGTCCTACCTTGAGCTTTTGAATGATGCGCAGAGGCGAGATGTCTCCTGAAACTTTCTGGCAACGACTCCGCCCCATGGCGGTGATGATTTTCTTCGTTGTGGTGGTCCAGCTCCTCTCTCTCGCCCTGATGCCCCCTCTCTCCGAGACGGAGGTCAGGATCTTTGAGAACCCCGAATCTGTGGTCAACCCCTTCAGCTACATCATACTGGTCCTGGGCTTCACCCTCTTCATACTGATGGCCATGAAATTGAAGAAGGGTTGGGTTGTGAGCGGGGTGGTCCTGCTGGCGATAGCCATGGGCGTCTACTACGTCCTCTCGGCTTTCTTCCCACTCCTTTTTGCCCTGGTGCTATCCCTGGCGGTCTTAGCCATCTTGCACATCTACCCGGAATGGTACGTCATCGACGTCGTGGGCCTTCTCGTCTGCGCGGGGGTCGGGACCCTATTCGGCCTCAGCATGACCCCCTTTCCGGCCCTCCTCCTTCTGGTGGTGCTGGCGGCCTACGACGCCATATCCGTCTACAAGACCCGGCACATGGTGACCCTCGCTGAAGGCGTCATGGAGGTCAGGGCTCCTCTCCTCTTCGTGGTTCCGAGGAAGAGAGGCTACAGCTTCCGGCGCGAGGGGCTGGGGTCTGGAGAAGACCGGGGTGCTTACTTCCTGGGCCTTGGGGATGCCATAATCCCCACGGTTCTGGTGATCTCCGCCAACTGGTCGCTTTCCCTTCCCCAGGTCGAGATCTTCGGGATCGGGGCGAACCTTCCGGCCCTGGGGGCGATGCTCGGAACCTACCTCGGCTTTGCCGTCCTATCGATGACTTCGAGGGATAAGCCCCAGGCGGGCCTGCCCTTCCTCAACGGCGGTGCGATCCTCGGATTCCTCCTTGCTGCCATGGTCTCGGGGGCGGCCGTCTTCTGAGGGTTCACCGACAACTTTTTTTTGACGGCACCGCATTTCCAGTACCGGAGGTCTAAGAGGTGGACGATAACGACATCGTTTTAGAGGCGCAGTTTGTGCCCTTCTGTCCGAAGTGCGGGACCGAGTGCGAGGAAAGAGAGCTGAGGCGGGCTCTGGATTCGGACAACTGGAAGAAGATCGTGGTGGAGGCGATCTACTACTGCCCCAAGTGCGACAACTACTGGAGCGAGGGCCTTTTGGAGAAGGGGTACAAGTGACGTGTCGATGACAGTGAAGATTTCAGATCGTCCCCTTGATTTCATCGCCTTGAGCGCCGCACTCAGTGGGTCGAGCTGAATATGGCGCATATGGTGGAGGAGGGCTCGGTCAACCTCAACGTCGAGGGTGCCTTCTACAACCCGAAGATGAAGCTGAATCGAGACTTGGGCGTTGCGGTGACAAAAGTCCTCGGCATCTCCGATTACCTCGACGCCCTCGCCGCCAGCGGGGCTCGGGGCCTGCGGGTTGCAAAAGAGGCGAAGGTCGAGCATGTGGCTTTGAACGACGTCAGCCCAAAAGCAGTTGCCCTCATCGAAGAGAACGCGAAGCGAAACTGCCTCGGGGCTTGCGAGATCCTTTCTTCCAACGCCAACGTCCTCATGCACCAGAGGTACTTTGAGGCCGTCGACCTCGACCCTTTCGGATCGCCCTCCCCCTTCATCGCGGCCGCCTGCCGATCCGCCCTCGCCTACCTCTTCATAACCGCGACGGATACCGCACCCCTATGCGGAGCCCATCTCAAAAGTGGCATAAGAAAGTACATGGCGGTCCCCGTCAAGGCCGAGCACCACCGGGAGATGGGGGCGAGGATCCTTCTTGGCGCCATAGCGAGGGAGCTCGCCAGGGTCGACAAGGGGATGTATCCCCTCTTCACCCACGTATCCGACCATTATGCGAGGGTTTACCTCAGGATCGCGAAGGGAGCAAAGATGGCCGACAAAACTCTCGAGGATATGGGCCACCTCGAGCAGTGTCGCCACTGCGGCAGGTGGCGGGCCGTCTTTGGCATGGCTTGCAGGTCGCCCGGGATCTGCTCGTTTTGCGGGGAGAGGGCTCTTGTGGCGGGTCCCCTGTGGCTAGGGCCGATCCAGGATCGCGAGCATATAATAAAGGTCCTGGCGGAGCTTGAGGGCTCAAAGGCCGGGTCCGATCGCGCGGTCCGACTCCTCCAGCTCTGCGCGGATGAGATCGATGAGCCTATGTACTACGACCACCACAAACTTTGCAGGAAATTTAAGGTCACCCCGGGGGCCGCAGATGATCTCGTCGAGAAGCTGAGATCCGTTGGCTATAGGGCCTCTAGAACCCATTTCAGCGGTGTGGGGATAAAGACGGATGCGCCTTTCGAAGTCCTGAAGGAGATATTGTGCTAAATTTAATCATACCAATGTCTAAATTTATCTCTCGGCCCATCAAGATCCAGATCTCAATTACTTCAATTTTAGCTTGACCTAAAAGTTAATATGGGATAAGGGACATAACCTGGGTTGACTACAGCGCCAACATGCGCTGTGGTTTCGTGGCACGAGATGA
>JBFESM010000088.1:0-7338 GCA_041548445.1 Methanothrix sp.
CAGCGGTGGCACCCATCTGGGCTGGGCCTCATGGGACCCCCAGGCGGACGGCAAGGGTCGCCACGCGGAGTACGGTCGAAGGGTCACAGATCTGGTGGGCGTCTTCTCCATCGAGATGCAGATCAAGCTCGGATCGAACTTGACCACGCGTCCCGGCACCATGGAATGGATCCCCTGCCCCTAGGGCAGCTTTAATCGCGTCTGACGATTCGGACATTCTACCTTTTCAGATCCTTTTCTGACCTAGATCCGCCTTCGTTGGCCTATGGCGGCGCTGAGGTGGGCACCATAAAGGAGGATCATCCCGCTCAAATAGACCCAGAGCATCAGGGCCACCACCGTTCCCAGGGAGCCGTAGACCAGCTGGTGTCTTGCCAGCCATATCACCAGGTACCATGAGAAGGCCATCTTGCTGACCGTCCAGCCGAATGTGGCCACGAGAGCACCCCATCCGGCCTCCGACCGTCTCACTTCGGTGTTGGGGGCCCACAAGTACAGAACAAATGAGATCAAAAAGACGAGGAGCACAGGAACCAGATTTGAGAGGACCTCCAAGATCCAGGCCTCGTAGAATGGTGCGCTTCCCCCCGGAATCCGGGATATGAGGCCGAAGAGGCCCGCCAATATAAGTGAGACGACCAAAAGTCCCGCCATCAAGCCACCGGCCATGGCGAGGCCGAGAAGGCGCCATTTCAAATAGTTTCGTCGGGCTGCACCCCGCCAGGCCCGATCGATGTTCAGGGCGAGGGCGGTGAAGACCGACGTCGAGGCCCAGAGAAGGCCTAAAGCCGCCACGATCCCCACGGGCACCCTGAGCCTCGTTACCTGCCGGACGTTCTCCTTCAGAACCTCCTGAACTGGCGGGAGACGGCCCAGCTCCAGGATCCGCTGAAGGCTCTCTTTGGCCAGCTCTTCGCCTGGCGGCAAAACCTCGCTCACCAGGTTGAGGACCTGAACCTGGACAGCCTGGTTCTGCAACAGAGAGCTGCTGGCCACCACCAGGATGATCAAAAGCGGGAATAAAGAGAAGAGAGCGTAGTAGGCGATCGCCGCCGCCGCTTCCGTCGCCCGGGCCTCGTTGAAGCTTTGAAGGGCCTGGATCGATATTCCCAGAGCGCCACGGCTGAAGCCGTCGGCCCAAAGGTATAGGGCCCTTGCCCTCTCCTTGGTCTTGCGTCCCAGTCTATCGGTCATAGGATTCGTTTTTTCCAAGCGGTCTCATCTCTTTTCAGATCCAACGGCCGAGCTTTCAGCATATCTTTTGGACGGAAGGTCTACAATAACTTGGCCGTGGGGTTCTTTTCGGATCAGCATCCGACCGTTTACTTTAAGGTCTTCTTTGACATTATCACCACTGGGGGAATGCCATGAAGGTTATGGCGATTTTATTAAGTCTGATAATTTTGACGCTTTCGGGTGCGTCCGGGGACGCCCTCACGCTGACCGTCACCGGTGAGGGCAAGGTTTTCGTCCCGGCCGACACGGTCTTCGTCACCATCAGCGTGACGACCGAGGATGAGAACCTCACCCAGGCATCGATCGAGAACGGCGAGGCCCTGAACGGAACGATAGAAGCTCTGATCAATGCCGGTGTCAAGAGAGAGGACATCCCGTCCGGCCACGGCAGAAGCGTCCAGAGCATCAAGACCAGGAGCAGAGTCTGCAACAACTCCACGTGCGTGATCGTCACCGACAATGCTGTGAGCCGGGTAACAGATCAGGTCACCATCAGGTTCGATGCGGAAGACGAGAACCTGATCAACAGAAGCATCGAGGCTGCAAGGGCCGAGGGCGCAGAGGCCACCATATCCGGGTATGATCTGGAGGACTCAAGCGAGGCAATGGCCGAAGCGCGGAGAATGGCCGTCGAAGACGCCGAAGGTGACGCCGAAGATCTCGCCTCCGCCGCGGGCCTCGTGCTCGGAAATAGGGTGGACATATTCGAGCCGTCGCGGCCACAGGTTTACCAGCAACCTGCTGGTCTCGATCCTCTGGAGCTCGAGATGATGTACATCTTCGATTTCTACTGGCCCGGGATGCTCGACCCCTTCGAGACGGAAACCTCTCCTGAACCAGGCGTGCTGGAGGTCAGATCCCAGGTCGTGGTGACCTACGAGGTCTCTTCTTGAAGGGGCTTTGCTGAAACTAGCGACCTTTCTTCGATCTCAAAACACTTTTTTTATCGGTTCCGACATATAAATTTTGTATCTTTTCCGGGAAGAAGGTACTTTTGAAACATAATTTATTTATTCTATAAAATCCATTTAAGGAGGGTGATCCAAATGAGATGGTTATATGGTCTGCTTCTGATATCGATCCTCGCATTCGCTTCCCCTGCAGATGCTTTGGAGTTTATGGGTGACGATGTGGTCTCCATCAACTCCCCGGTGGCCGACGACCTCTTCGCCGGAGGAAACACCGTGAACGTCAACGCTCCGGTGGACAGCGCCGTCATCGTCGGAGGGAACGTGAACATAGACGCCCCGATTAAGGGCGACCTGATCGTCGCCGGGGGCGAGGTCGACCTGAACTCCGATGTCGGCGGAAAGATCGTGGCCGCTGGAGGGACGATCAACCTCAGAGGCGACGTCGCCAGGAACGTGGTGATGGCTGGCGGCCAGGTCAGGCTCCTCTCCTCCTCGGATATAGGAAGGGACGCCGCCATCTCCGGCGGCGACGTCTACAACGCCGGAAACGTAACGGGGACCCTCTGGGTCAACGCCGGTAGCTTCGAGAACACCGGCACTGCGGGCGACGTGAAGTTCCAAAAGTGGCAGGAGGACGAGGCTGAGGAGAAGGCAGAGGCTTTTATATCGACCTTCAGCATCCTGATGATCCTGGGCTTTCTCATCGTCGGCCTGATAATCCTGAGGCTCTTTCCAGGAAGCGTCTTGGCCGTCGATAGGGAGATCAGGGATTCTCCGCCGATCAAGGCGCTTCTGGGCCTCGGGCTCATCGTCGCTTCGATGATCCTGATCGTCATATCGATATTGACCGTCATCGGTATGCCCCTGGGTTTCCTTCTCCTGATGCTCTTTGTCGCCGCCCTGATGCTCGCAAACCTCTTCATCTCCTTCAGCCTTGGAAGATGGATCGTCTCGGCCCTGAACCAGACCCTGGGAGACATGCCCGCCTTCGTCTTGGGCTACGTGGTTTTGAGCGTACTCTTCCTCATACCCTACGCAGGCTCCATAATAGAGCTGATCTCGATCAGTCTGGGGTTCGGAGCGATAATCAGCGCCCTGAACGAAAGCCGAAGGAGGGTTTGATGGGGAAAAAAGCGGATTGAAGAAGTCGCGGGCATGGACATAGTATGCGAGGCGAAGGACGGCCAATCTGAACCTGGATCGGATGTGCAAAACCGAATTTGCATCACGTCTTTGGAAACGGCGGCAAGGTGTGGCACTACCTTCGCCCAAAAATTTTATGATATAGTAAGAAATAATACTGAAAAGATGTTAAAATCGGCTCGGGAATGAAGTTTTCGACAGCTATTCCAAGGCAACTATGAAAAAATCCATATACCAATAAGCTGCTAGATCAAAAGCGAAGAAGCCCAGGTGATGGACGTGAAGTCGATTATAGATGAGGCTCTTAACAGAGCTGAGCTCGAGGGCCGGACAACTCCGTCAAGAGCCATGGAGAACGACGACGATCTCGAGAGCCGGACAGCTCCGTTGAGAGCCATGGAAAACGACGACGATCTCGTCGCGGTTCTGGAGCAGCTCACGACGGTTATTAGGGTAATCGGCTGCGGCGGGGGTGGGTCCAACACCATCGAGCGGCTGGCCGAGACAGGGATCGAGGGCGCAGAGCTCTTTGCCATGAACACCGACGCTCAGCACCTTCTCCACATAAACGCGGACCGGCGTGTCCTAATCGGGCGGCGCACGACCCGGGGCTTGGGCGCGGGAAGCCTTCCCTCCATCGGGGAGGAGGCGGCCAGAGAGAGCATCGACGAGATCATGGTCGCCGTGGAGGGGGCGGACATGGTCTTCATCACCTGCGGCCTTGGCGGCGGGACCGGGACCGGGGCAGCTCCGGTCGTTGCAGAGGTCGCAAGGGAGATGGGCGCTCTCACGATCTCGGTGGTTACTCTGCCCTTCGCCGCTGAGGGGGCCATAAGGATGGCCAACGCCGATGTGGGGCTGAAACGGCTCCGAGAGGTCTCGGACACCGTCATCGTGGTGCCTAACGACCGGCTGCTCGAGGTTGTTCCCGATCTGCCCCTCCAGGCGGCCTTCAAGGTGGCGGACGAGGTGCTGATGCGCTCTGTCAAGGGCATAACAGAGCTGATCACAAGGCCGGGCCTGATAAATTTAGACTTCGCCGATGTGAGGACGATAATGTCCAACGGGGGCGTCGCCATGATAGGCCTGGGAGAAGCGGAAGGCGAAATGAAGAGCAAAGATTCGGTGATCAAAGCCCTCAGAAGCCCCCTTTTGGACGTGGACATCTCGGACGCGACCTCGGCGCTGGTCAACGTGGTGGGAGGTTCAAACATGACGATCTCCGATGCCGAGACCGTGGTGGAAGAGGTCTATGACAGAATCAACCCAGACGCCCGGATCATCTGGGGGGCCCAGATCGATCCGAGTCTCGACAATGGCATCAGGACGATGCTGGTGGTAACCGGCGTGTCGTCCCCCCAGATCCTGGGCAAGGAGGACCTAAAACAGAGCCGCGTCGTCTCCAAGCACGGCATAGACTTCCTCAGGAGAAGGCGGAGCGATATCTGACAGTGCCAAATTGACGCGGACCGCATCATGAAAAAGGCGACCTAACGGGGTAAGTGGAATATCCGAATCCTTCAGCTCCGAGGTCAACGGGTGACCATCACGAGCCTGGAAAGGCGAGCTTGGGTGGGGGCTTCCTCATCTTTCTGGGGGGTGCCGTCCCCCTGTTGAGGCGAGCTTTTGGGAACGTTGGCATCCACCACCAATTTCACCTTCTGCATGTAAAAGAGAGTCTGGCCCACACAGGGCATCTCCTTGAAAGTATCGGGGTGGAAGTAAACGGTTTTCAGCTGGTGACAAGCCTGGAGCACTCTGTAGATTTCGCGGTTTGTGGGCACAAAGGCGATGACCAGCTCTTCGTCGCAGGGCATAAGCCGTGCCAGATCAAACTCCGAGTTCAAGGTTCGCAGCATCTTCAGACCACCACACATCTTTGCGCTGGAAAAACCTCATGGGGCAGCATCATCGAGCGTCCAACTCTTCATGATTTTATAATACTAGCAAAGAGCCCCTCGTATATGAAACTATTGATTCAAAATAACTGAGGATTGATGAGATGCTGAGTTTATGTCATGATATGGCGTAGCATATAGAAATTCGCATTCAATCGGAATTGCGAACATGCACTACATCGAATGAAAATTAGGATGTTGTTGGCCTCATTGAGTTTGGATCCCAAATTGCTTTTGAGCAGTCCTGATGATAACTTTCGCAAAAAATGATTTCATTCGGGTACCTCAGACGAGAGGCGGCGAGTTTTTCCCGCGTCATATGGAGGGGCTGCGCCGTGGTGTTAAGGTCCAAGCCGCAAATGATAACATGCACCATGTCAATCGACGGGATTATAAAGCATAGAGATTGCTTAATAAATATTGTTAGGGGTGCTGAAATTGGATGTGAAAATATGCTGACTGAGAAGGTGAAAAGAGAGCTTGAGATGCTTAAAAGGCACCTTATCATCCTGAAATACGTCGTGGAGAACGAGCCTATCGGCATCCTCAAGCTGGCCGAAGAGACGGGAATACCCAGCCACAAGGTCCGATACTCGCTGAGAGTGCTGGAGCAGGAGGGGCTCATCGCCGCCTCGGCGCCGGGCGCCGTCACCACAGAGCGCACCAAGGCCTTTCTCGCAGATCTGGGCTTTGCCATCGACCAGCTTCAGGAGCTGACCAAAGGGCTGAAGGACGTCAAGATCGAGCGGTAGTATCCAATGCCCCCCTACATAGAGATCGCAAGAGCTCTGGAGGCAGTCTCCAGAGAGGATCGGAGAGACGATAAGGCAGAAGTGTTGGCACCCCTTCTCAAAAGCCTCCCCCCCGAGATGATCCGACCCATCGTCAGACTTCTCTCGGGCCAGCTTTGGCCCCCCTGGGAATCGCGGGAGATGGGGATCGGGCCCGAAACCCTGGTGGAGGTCCTGGATGAACTCTCATCTCAGGTCATATCGCCCAAAGCTAAACGGGCCGACCTCGGGGATCTGGCCGAGATGTTGGTTCAGAGCCGATCCCAACAAACCCTTACCCCGTCGACGATGGATGCTTTGCAGGTTTACGACGCCCTTCGCCAGATCTCGGCTCAAAAGGGCGCAGGATCCCTTTTCAGAAAGAAATCCCTCCTGAAGGGGCTTTTTCTTAACGCGTCCCCCATCGAGGCCAAGTACATAACAAGGACAGTTCTGGGAAGGATAGTGGTGGGACTGGGCCCGTCTGTGATGTCGGCGGCCATCGGGAAGGCCTTCTTTGCCGATGAGGCCGTGGTAAAAAGGGCGTACGCTCGTCTCCCGGATTTTGGTATGGTGGCCCTCAACGCCTTCAGAGGTGAGATATTCGAAGTCGGCTTGGCACCCCCAAATCCCGTCAGGCTCATGCTCTTTGGACGGGAGAAACTGCCAGGGGAGGCGATCGAGAGGGCAGTACTTGCGGCTTACGTCGTCAGGTACGGCGGGCTGAGGGTTCAGGTGCACAAATTCAACGACCAGGTGTTCATCTATTCGAGCCGGCTTCGAAACGTCACCCAGCCACTCCAAGACCTGGCAGAAGAAGTGATGAGGGTGAAGGGCAACTTCGTCTTGGAGGGAGAGTTTCTCCTGGTCCAGCAGGGCAAGATATTGCCCCTGTCTGAGATTGTCGGAAGGATCAACCTCAAAGGCAGATCCAGAGACTTGGCGATTCCGTCCTTCGCGGCATCAGATATTCTCTACCTGAACGGGAAGGAGATGATCGATAAGAGCTACGCCGAAAGGCGGCAGCTTTTGAGCAGGACCATGAAAGGTGTGGCAGGAAAGCCCCTATATGCCAAAGTATTCCTGGCCCAGGAGCGGGTTATCGGCGATCCAGAGAAGGCAAAAGAGCTGCTCCGATGGTCTTCGGATCAGGGTTTCAGAGGTCTGGTGCTGCGCGATCTTGGCGGACCTTACACGCCGGGTTCCAGGAGCCGGTTGGACGTGGCGATATCTCAAATGCCAAGCTCATAAACTCGATCTTGCCGGATCGAGACCCCCCCCTCCTGGAAAGCTACGGTCGGATGAGATCCCAAAGACAAAGCGGCCCATATTCCAGGAGACATCAAGAATTATTAATATAATCATTATTTCAAGTTCAAA
>JBFESM010000089.1:0-7323 GCA_041548445.1 Methanothrix sp.
GGCTTGAGGCCGAAGGTGGCCTGGACGAGGTTCGGGAAGAGCCTCTCGTACTCGAAGTTCTCCATGCAGAATAGGCCCACAAGAAGGGCGATCCTGTCCTGGCCGAACTGGTAGGGCTCCTCCAGAAGCTGAACCTTCCTCAGGGCCTGGATCTGGCAAGGGGTGCCGACAAAGCCGATCTTCTTGAATCCCTGGTCCATGGCCATCTGGACCCCGGTGACGCTGGGGGTGATGGTGTACTTCGTCCCGGCGGCGGCGGCGATCTCCTCTGCGGTCGTCGCGACCTTGGGGACGCCCCTCCACTTCTCATCCTTATCGGTGACGACGGCGCAGTCGATGACGCCGGACTCAAGAGCTCTGATGAGAAGGGCGGTGACGACTCCTCCGTCCTGGGCCTTGACGCCTGACTTCGCGATCTTGGCTGAGGCGGCCTTCTTGTAGATCCCCAGGGGCTCGTCCTCCTTCCTCTCCCTACCGAAGATCTTCTTTGCCATCTCCGGCATGTCCAGCATCGTCCTCGGACAGTAGGCGTAGCAGAGGCCGCAGAGGGGGTCGTAGTCGATCAGCTCCGGCCTGTTCTCCTGCTTGTCGATCTTGGGACAGAAGGCGATGCAGTTTCCGCAGTAACAGCAAAGCTCCTTCTTGATGACGTCATATTCCAGCTCACCAAATCCGTACTCCAGATATGTGGGCTCGGGAAACTTCTCCTTGGCAGCCATGATCATCTCTCCAAAAGCTAGGTGCGTAAATGACGGCCAATTAGCCTAAAGCTTTTATGGTATATCGGGGCGAAAGCGGTTATGATCCTCGGCCTTGACGTGGGCGGAGCCAACACCAAAGCCGCCAGCTCCGACGGCAATTTCACCAAAATCGAGTATTTGCCCCTCTGGAAGGAGGCGCCCCTGGAATCGCTCCTCCGCAGGATATCTCAGGAAGCGGGGCCGGAGGCCCTGGGTGTCGTCATGACCGGAGAGCTTGCGGACTGCTTTTCTGATAAAAGGTCCGGCATCGTCCAGATCAAGGAGGCCGTCGAGCGCTCCTTCTCGTGTCCCGTCAAATTCTGGGGCGTCGATGGCTTTAGGTGGACCGACATAGGCGACCTCGCCGCCGCCAACTGGTCCGCCTCGGCCCATCTGGTCTCAAAGGAGATCAAAGACTGTATCTTCGTCGACATGGGCTCCACCACCACGGACCTCATACCGATTAGGAAGGGGCCAAAGGCCACAAAAACCGACTTCGAGCGGCTGGCGAGGAGCGAGCTGATCTACTCCGGCCTTCTGAGGACGAACCTCGCCGCCCTTCTGCAAGAGGTAGAGATCGGGGGAAGGAGGGTTCCCCTCTCCTCCGAATTATTCGCCATCACCGCCGACGCGCACCTCGTCCTCGGCGGCATATCTGAGGACGATTACACCGTCGAGGCCCCCGACGGCGGCGGAAAAGATCGCATCTCTGCCGAGAGAAGGCTTGCTCGGACCGTCTGTGCGGACCTCGAGGAGATAGGCTCGGACGGCGTTTTTGAGATCGCCCGCCAGGCGAGATCCCGCCAGGCTAGGCTCCTGAAGGACGGGATCCGAAGGCTTGCGGAAGAGCACAAAATCGAACTCGTCGTCGCCGCAGGGATCGGCGAGGTTTTGATCCAGGCGGCAGCCCGGGCCCTCGACCTCGAATGCGTCAGGCTTTCAGAACGGTACGGCTCGAGGGTATCGGACGTATTCCCCGCCTACGCCGTTGCCCGTCTTCTGGAGATGGAGCTGTCGAGCTGAAGTCCCTTCTCTTTTCTGTTGAATAAGTGTGGGCGGGGCGGCCTAGCCCCCAAACCCGTGGGCGAGGTAGGGGGCGACGATGATGAAGATCAGAGACGAGAAGATCAGCCAGGCCATCGTTGCCACAACGGCCCTCGTCATCCTCTCCGCCCTCGCCTCGCTCTTAAAGATCGATGCAAACCCCATGTGGAGCATGTCCCGAAAGATGTGGCCCCCGTCCAGGGGCACCGCCGGAAGGCAGTTGAATAGGCCAGCGTAGAGGTTGATCAGCCCGACCCAGAAGAGGAAGTTGGCGATCCAGAATATATTACCTCCCAGGGGCTCGGCCCATCCCGAAGGCTCGAAGAGCTGGGTGATCCAGCCTGAAAAGCCAGGAAAGCCCATCTCCGTGAAGCCCGGAATCCCCGAGAAAGGAAGGCCCATCAGGGAGATCATCCCCAAGAGGCCGGATCGGGGCATCTCCTGGAGGGCGGCGAGGAAAGATCCTGATGGAAACTCCTGGAAGGTGGCCCCGTCCAGGTAGACGGCGTTCGCCGAGACTCCGGAGAAGCCGACGCCTATGAACCCCGTCCCCGAGCCGTCGGGGTTCGCGGTTAAGTTGACATCGTACTCGCCCCGGTTCGTCCCGATGGAGACGGTCTCCCCTTCGCGGGTTGTGTTCATGTGTAACCTGAAGGACTCCCAGTTCGGAGTCGAAACTCCATCGATCTCGGAGATGGTTATCCCCGGTACCATACCCGCCACCTTGGCCGCAGACCCCTCGAAGACGTAGGAGACGACGACGCCCCTCCGGAGTGGTCCATCGAGGCCCAGGTCCACCACCTCCTCGCCCCGGAGGAGCTTGAGGCTCTCCAGACCCTCTCTGCCAGCTGCCATGAGATCCTCGAGGTTCTCGATCCTCGCACCGTCGGCCAAAAGGAGGATCATCTGACTCTCAAAGCCCGCCAGGTCCGCATCGGAGTCGGGGACCACGTCCACAACCACGACCCTGTCCACGGGGGCGATCGCCCCGATCACCGGCCCGAAGAATAGCGCTAGGGCCAGAGCCGCCACGACGAAGTTTGCTATGACTCCAGCGGAGAGGATCCGAACCCGGGCGGCCCGTGACGCCTTCGCCTTCTTTTCTTCCGACCCGAAGAGCTCCTCCTCGTCAGGCTCGACGAAGGCGGCCACAGGAGCTATCAGGAGGGCGATCCCCATCGACTTGACCCTGATCCCTTCGGCCCTGCAGAGGATTCCGTGAGAGAACTCGTGGACCGCCATCGTCACGAAGAGGGCTATCCAGCCCCACCAGAGGGGTATGAACTGGTTTAGACCAGGTATCAACAGGACGTTTCTCGGGGCTGTGTAGACGCTCGGCTCCGGAGGCGACCTCATCACTGCAAAGGTCATCAGAAGGAAGAAGGCGAGAAAGGAGAACATTCCCAGGACGACCAGAGGAATCCCCGCGGTGATCGCGAGCTTCCAGAACCTCTTAGGGCTGCTCAGCCGGTCGATGAGGGAAAGCCACCTCGTCGTCCTGATCATGATCACAGGACCCCAGTTCCCAAGGCTGAGACCCTTCAGGCTCGGTAGCCGGCTCAGTCTTTTGGCCAGGATCCAGTGGAGGTTCAGGACTAAGATGGCTATTAAAAGCCAGTCGTAGATTGTCAGCTCCAGGTTTAGCGGAAAGTCCAACGGTTCGTCCTCCGATTTTCGAATTCTTTGAAGTCGTTCTGATTCTGATAAGGCATATATAATCCCATGGCAGATCGATGGCTGTGAAGTACCTGGCTCGTAAGACGTTGAAGATCGAGGACGGCGAGATCTTTGAGATCGAAGAGCGGCTGCCCAAAGAGGTGAATATCGATATATTCGCCGACGGTGACCTCTTCGCCAAGGCGACGCTCACCCCCTCCATGGAGAGGGAGTTTGTGGCGGGTCATCTTCGGTATAGGGGGCTGATCGAGGACGCATCCCAGATCAGGTCCCTGAAGATCGAAGGCCATAATGCCTGGGCAGAGATCGACCCGAGATCTGAGAAGGGGCTGAGGAGCGATAACCTCGGTGAGGTCGACGGGACCGCCGGAGTCGGATGGACAGTCAGAGCCGATTGGATACTGTCGAACCTCGTCGCCACCCTCGATTCGGACCTTTACAAGAAGACCGGTGGAACCCATACGTCCTCCCTCTGCAGAAAAGAGGCGATCCTCGCAAGCGCTGAAGACGTCGGCCGTCTCAACACCCTGGACAAGGCGTTCGGCTGGGGCATCCTCAGAGGGCTTGATTTGAGGAGCTGTTACGTCGTCACCTCCGGCAGGATAACGAGCCATACCGTCGAGAAGGTCTCGAAGTTCGGCGTCCCCCTCGTCGCCTCCAAGGGGGCGGTCACCACCCTCGCCGTCGAGATGGCTGAAAAGAGGGGCATGACCCTGGTGGGCTTCGCCCGAAAGATGAGGATGAACGTCTACGTTGGAAGGGATAGGGTCACCCTGGATTGATCAAAGGTCGCCCATGCTGGACTGGACGAGCTCCTGGTTCTTCTTCTCCAGGTAGCCGTAAACGGCGCCGTGGGGCGCTCCGTCCATCAGCATCTCGATGGCGGCTCGAGCGATCCGGATCTGGTCGGGTTTTCCTATGATGGCGACGGTCTTGCCGTAGACCGAGATCCCAACGCCGGTCAGCTTCTCGGTGATCTCTCGGGTCCTGCCGTCTTTGCCGATTATCCTTCCCTTTATCCGGGCCATGTCGCTTTTGGTGTTGCAGACCCTGGAGAGGTCTATGACGTCCAGCATCAGCATCTCTTCCTCCAGAAGCGCAAAGGCCCTCTCGGGGGAGAAGCCTCTGCCTATCGCCCGGACGACGTCGGCGAGACGCATCGCCATGATCGGGTCCTCTCCGGTGACGATCTCTACGGCGCCGGTATCGCTGTCGATCACCAGCTCTGCTCCGGTCTTCTCCTCGAGCATGCTCTTCACCGATCCCGAAGGGCCCACCAGAACCCCAATCCGATCTGCTGGAATCTTGATGTGCAAAATTATCAGTCTCCGCGAAAGTCTTTCGTGATTATTACGATTATAGAAAAGTCAGCCGTCCTTTCCGGCTCTGATCTTCTCTTTGATGGCCTCCTCTGAGCCGACGCCGTACTTCTTGCCGAAGTGACGAGCTAGGTTTGATATGTCCCTTTCCAAAAAGCTCCTGGCCATCGGGTGTTCCAGGGTCACCGATTGGCCCATGTCGATGATCACGGGCTCTCCTTCGTGGTAGAGGATGTTGAACTCGCTCAGGTCGGCATGTACGAGGTTCGCCTTGTTGTAGAGAATAGAAACGTACTCTGCGATCTTTTCGAAGGCCAGCTCCGCCTCTTTTGGCTCAAGGGTCACGTCTTTGATCTGGGGCGCGGGCGCCTCCAACTCACCCACCATCTCCATGACGAGGATGTTCTCTCTCATGGCGATGGGATGAGGAACCTTCACGCCCACTTCTTCGGCCCGATTGAGGTTTCGAAACTCCTTTCTCGTCCAGGCGACGATGATCGCCCTCTTGGTGCCCTTGATGCTGCCAAACCGGGGGTCACCGAGGAGGTAGTTTTGCATGGCCTTGAAGTTGCTCGTATTTATGCGGTAAATCTTGACTGCGAGGTCCTTATCATCTTCTCCCTTGGCGCGAAATATGTTGGCTTCCTTGCCGGTGCTCACCGCCCCGCCGAGGGAGGAGATCACGCCCTTGCTCGCGAGAGCGTACAGGTCCATCAGGACGCGCCGGTCGAAGACCTCGTCTTGGACCTTGAAGTCGTCAGAATCTTTGATCCTTTCACGCATCAGGTCTATGCGCGCCTCGAACTGTCTCTGCTTCTTGGATTCCTCGGTCATGGCTACCTTTTGAGGTACCCTTTTCGCACCAGGTAATCGACCTGAGGCCCGGTATACCTCCATACGACGTCTGCCTTCTCGTCCTGGAAATCCCAGGGGACCACGATGACCACGTCGCCTTCCCGGATCCAGATCCTCTTCTTCATCTTGCCGGGTATTCTCGCCATCCTCTCTTTACCGTCGATACACCTGACCCTCAACCTGTTCGAGCCGAGGAGGGTTTCCACGAATCCAAAGATCTCCCTATCATACGTTCGCGGGAGGCGGACTCTGGTTACGACCTCCGGGCCTTGTGCATTCCTTTTCCTTTTTGTACTTGCATAATTAGCCAGTATATCACCTCTGGGGACGAATCAAGCTTCAAATCCGACATTTCGGGGCGGATAACCTGAAGTTCGTTCAGCAGTGTTAAAGGCATGATATGATAATTAAAGGTTGTGACCAAAATAGATGATGGGCCCGACGCGATTCGAACGCGTGATCCCCGCCGTGTGAAGGCGATGTCATAACCACCTAGACCACGGGCCCTCAATCCCATCCACGACGTCATGCATATTAGTATTTTTCCTCTCACACCCGCCCGAGCCGACGGGCCGAAAGGCCTTCGGAGAGGACCTTTTAAATAGTAACTCGTGAAGTTGATGGAGATGGACTTCTGCCGATCGCTCTTGGCTTTTGAGTCGCCCGGTCCCTTGAGGTCCCTTTATGTGGGGGCCCTTAAGAGGAAAGCATTGAGGGCGGGGGTTCCCGAGCACGTTGCCATCATCCAGGACGGGAACCGCCGTTACGCCAGGATGAGAGGTGTCTCCAGCTTTGATGGACATAGCCGGGGCGCTGAGACGACGGAGATGGTGGCCGACTGGTGTCTGGAGCTTGGTATAAAGCACCTCTCCGTCTACACCTTCTCCACCGAGAACTTCGACCGGGACGAGGCCGAGAAGGAGTACCTCTTCGAGCTGATCGAGCGGAAGCTTGGAGAGCTCGCCGTATCGGAGAAGGTGCACAAAAATCGGATCAGGGTGAGGGCCATAGGCAGGATCGGCCTTTTGCCGCCTCATCTGCAGGAGGCGATCCGGAAGGTGGAGGCTGCAACCAGCGGCTATGACGGGATGCAATTCAACCTGGCCCTCGCCTACGGCGGCAAAAGCGAGATTGCCGACGCTGCAAGGCTTCTCGCCCGAAAGGTTAGAGAGAGACGTCTCGACCCCCGGGACGTGGACGAGGATGCGGTGGCGGGCCACCTCTATCCGATCGGGGGCCAGCCCCTCCCTCGGGTGGACCTGATAATAAGGACCGGCGGCGAGGTCCGGACCTCAAACTTCCTGCCCTGGCAGGCGAACGGGAGCAGTTGTCCCGTCCACTTCTGCGCCCCCTACTGGCCACAGTTTGGAAGGGTCGAGTTCTTAAGAGCGATAAGGACTTTCCAGGCCTGTCGGGGACGGAAGGGCATCCTCAAATCAACAGGCTTAACTACCATAACCATCCTACTCGGCATCGTGTCCCGATAGGGTAGTGGATATCCTAGAGGCCTGCGGAGCTGAACATGCGCAGAGAGCCTCAGACCCGGGTTCGAGTCCCGGTCGGGACGTACTTTCTCAACAAATCATCGGATGTTTGGTTTTTATGGTTCTGGATAGCCTTGGTGGATCGTTGAGGGGAGCGCTGAAGAAGATCGCTTCCGCCAGCAGAATAGATAAACAGGTCGTCGA
>JBFESM010000090.1:0-7316 GCA_041548445.1 Methanothrix sp.
ATCGGAGATGCCAGTTCTGGCAGTGGGGGCACTTGAGGGGGCAGCCCCTCAAAAAGACGACGGTGGCGGCAACGCCGGTCCAGTCCACCGTGGAGAGGGGCGCGATCCCCCCCAGGTTCAGCCGGCGGCTCTGCTGCTCAAGGTCTCCTTCTTTTTCTCCTCCCTTTTCCTCTCCAACTTCCTTCATATCCAGCTCCCCCCTTCCTCCTTTATGCTCAAGCCCCGCTCAAGCCCTCTCCTTGAGCTGGGCCACCACCTTCTCCGCGATCCTGGGGCCTACGACCTCGGCGATATCGGCCGGTTTTGCTTCCCTCAGCTTATCGATGCTGGTGTACCCGGCCCGATGAAGCCTTCTCGCCCTCACCCTTCCCACGCCCTTCAGGTCCAGGAGGCTTAAGAGGTCGGGTCCCGCGCCGTAGTGGATCCTCTTTTCAAGCTGATAGATCCGGAAGGTTGCGCCAAGCTCCAGATGCTCAGAGAGGCGCCCAGCCGAATGCATCAGCCACTCGGCCGTCTCGGCCACGCGCCTGATGTCGCCGGGCCCGACTCTGAACCGATCGGCGATCTTCTCCTCCTCGGATTCGGAGACCCACTCCAGGAGGAGGGCCGCGGTCTTCGCCTCCCTCATCATCCAGTCGTAGTTATCCTCGTTGCAGAATTCGCTGTAGTGCTGGTCGATGAACTCCTCGACCCAGCCGTCGGAAGCCTGGATGTAGAGGGTGTCCATGTCCGGGGTCATGGTGATCAGGTGAAGGAGGGTCAGATCCGTGATCTTCGCCGTCTCCTTCGACCGAAGGTTATCGACGACGATCCGTGCGGTGAGGGGGTCGATGTAGAGCCTTGATACGAGCGCTCCAAGAGGCGTCGGTCGCAGGTCCGGCTCGATCATCTTGCTCTCGATGAGGAATTCGAGGACCTTCTCGATGGTGGCGTCCAGATGCCAGGCGTCCTGCTGGTGGGCGTAAAAGGTCGAGTCCACAAACTTCTTCAGCTCCTCTGGACTCGCTGCAAAGCCGGTCGCCATCGTCGAGAGGAGATGGGTCCGCAGGGCCGGCTCCATGGAGAGCTTCGAGAAGATCTCCTCGGGCTCGCCGTGGACGTAATGGTCCATCAGATCCCTCATCTCGGCATCGCTTTTTGCCATCAGAAACGACTCGCCCGTTGGGTCGAGCCCTGGCCTTCCGGCCCTGCCCGCCATCTGCCGGTACTCCATCACCGGGATCGCCACCATCCCCCTCGCCCCCTCGTACCGCTTGTAGCTTCTTATCAGAACGCGCCTCGCGGGAAGGTTCAGGCCCGCGGCCAGGGTCGGGGTCGAGGCTATGACTTTGATCTCGCCGGACCGAAAACCACTCTCGACGATCGCCCTCTGCTCGGAGAGAAGGCCGGCGTGGTGGAAGGCAACGCCGCTTTTGACGCACTCGGCGAGCTTTTTTCCCGTCTCGCTCTCGCCGGTCGCCAGCACCTTCTCGAAGAGGCGCGAGCCCTCCTGGCCCCGGCCCTGCTGGCCCCGATCACGGCTCTGTCCCTGGCTCGGCCCATCTCTCCTTTTTGAGACGATTCTTGCCAGCTTTGCGGCCGTCGCCTCTGCGTTACGCCTGCTGCTCTCGAAGATCAGGATCTGGCCTCCCTGGCCGATGGTGTCCTTGACGAGGTCGACGAGATCGTCCCGGCTGGAGGATATGGGGACCGTCTCTCCGGGGAAGTGGAGCTCACCTTCGCAGATGACCCCCTCCTTCAGCTCCACCGGCCTCCACCGGCTCTCGACGAGATCCGCCGAAAGCCACGATGCGACCTCGCGGGCGTTGGCCACCGTCGCGGAGAGGCCGAGAACCTGCATATCCGGGTTGATCCTCATCAGCTTGGTTATCGTCATCTCCAGGGTCGGCCCCCGGTTAGTTGAGTCGAGGAGATGGATCTCGTCGACGACCAGAACCGATAAGTCGCGAATCCACCGGGCCCCGTTCCTGATGAGAGAGTCAGCCTTCTCCGAGGTGGCAACTATTATCTGATTTCTCCCCAGATACTCGTCTTTCCTCTCCATATCGCCGCTGGAAAGGCCCACCTTGACGCCGAGGTCCGCGAATCGCGAGAAGGCCGCCTGCTTCTCCGAGGCGAGAGCCCGGAGGGGCACGATGTAAAGCGACCGCCCTCCTCCCAAAGCGGCCTTCAGCATCGCAAGCTCCGCCAGCATAGTCTTTCCGGCGGCCGTCGGCACAGAGACGAGCAAGTTCTTCCCCTCTAAGAGGCCCCTCTCGATCGCCTCGGCCTGGGGCGGATAGAGCTCTCTTATCCCCTCTTTCTGATAAAGTTCCACCACCTCTCGAGGGAGCCAGGAGGTCAGATCTTCGATATCAAGCATCGCTTCCTCTACTCTTATATACAACGTGACATTTACTATCTCGCAAAGCCGCGCCGCCCCGGGATCCTGGTCAGATCCCGGCGGGGGCGACGCCTTGGATGTATACTGCTGATGGAGATAATATTCCATGTACTCTGATCGGATAAAATCCCTCCCACCATACCCTTTCGCAGCAATTGACAGGGCCAAGCTTGCGGCCCAGAAGAAAGGGGTGGACGTCGTCGACCTCGGCGTCGGCGATCCGGACCTGCCCACCCCCCAAATAATTATCGATGCCCTCTGCGAAGCGGCAAAGAACCCCGACAACCACCAGTACCCCTCCTACGAGGGTAAGATCGAGTTCCGGACGGCCGTCGCCGAATGGTACAAAGAGACCTTCGGCGTCGACCTCGACCCAGAGTCCGAGGTCCTAGCTCTGATCGGCTCCAAAGAGGGGATCGCCCACGCGCCCCTGGCATTTTTGAACCCGGGAAACCTCGCCCTCATCCCTGACCCCGCCTACCCCGTCTACAAGACTTCCGTCGAGTTTGCGGGGGGCGTCCCCGTAATCCTCCCCCTCAAAAGGGAGCGGGGCTTCCTACCGGACCTGGACGCCATAAGCTCCGATGTGGCCCGAAAGTCGAGGCTGATCTTTCTCAACTACCCCAACAACCCGACGGGAGCCTGCGCGGACGTCAAATTCTTCAAGAAGCTCGTGGACTTCGCAAAGGACAACAACCTGATCGTCCTCCACGACAACCCCTACTCCGAGGTCTACTTCGGCGAAAATAGGCCGCCCTCGATCCTGGAGGTGGATGGGGCGCGGGATGTGGCAGTCGAGTTTCACTCCCTCTCCAAGACCTGCAACATGACAGGCTGGAGGGTGGGCTTCGTCGTCGGAAACCAGGATATCATCAAGGGGATCGGCAACGTCAAAAGCAACATCGACTCCGGAAACTTCGGTGCCGTCCAGGACGCTGGGATCGTAGCCCTCAAAAACTCTCGGGATATCGCCGCCGAGATGAGGAAGACCTACAAGGAGAGGGTCGAGCACCTCTACGCTGGGCTTAAGAAGATCGGCCTCGATGTCGAAAAGCCCGAGGCCACCTTCTACCTCTGGGCCTGGACCGGAGGCAAATCCAAGGAGTACACGAGAAAGCTGATCGACAAACTTGGGATCGTGGCAACGCCCGGTGTCGGATTTGGCGACTTTGGCGAGGGGTACGTCAGATTCTCGGTCACCCAGCCCACCGAGAGGATCACCGAGGCCGTGAACAGGATGGAAAAGATGGTGGCAGAGGAGAAGTCCCTCTAGCCGAAAGGGAGGTGATGGATTTGCTCGAAGATTATTCGGCCCCAGAGATCGAATCGAAGTGGCAGCGAAAATGGTCCGAGGAGGGGGTCTTTCAGGCGGAACCTGCCCTCAGAAAGAAGTTTTTCATAACGATACCCTACCCTTATCTTAACGGAAACCTCCACGCCGGCCACACGAGAACCTTCACCATCGGCGACGTCGTCGCACGGTATCGGCGGATGAATGGCGAGAACGTCCTCTTTCCCATGGGATTTCACGTCACGGGAACTCCAATCGTGGGCCTCTCCGAACTTGTGAAGAACAGGGATCCTGAGATCGAGAAGGTCTACACCGAGCACCACGACATACCCCCGGAGGTCTTCTACACTCTGACGACTCCCCAGGCGATCGTCGACTACTTCAGAAAAGAGTCCAAATTGGCGATGCAGTCGATCGGCTATTCGATCGACTGGAGGCGGGAGTTCACAACGACAGATCCCGCCTACAAGAAGTTCATCGAGTGGCAGTACTTCATCCTCCGGGGGCTCGGGTACGTCACCAAGGGAAGCCACCCGGTGAGGTGGTGTCCAAACGACGAAAACCCCGTCGAGGACCACGACATCCTCAAGGGCGAGGAGGCGACGATCATAGAATTCGCCCTGATCAAGTTCAGGTTGAACGACCAGATCCTACCGTGCGCCACCCTCCGACCCGAGACGGTCTTCGGGGTCACTAACCTCTGGGTCAACCCCGAGGTCGTTCACGCCGTCGCAAAGGTCGACGACGAGACCTGGATCACAAGCCAGGAGGCCTACGAGAAGCTGACCTTCACCGATAGAAAGGTGGAGCGGATCGGAGAGGTGAGAGGCAGAGACCTGATCGGCAAAAAGGTCACCAACCCCCTCACCGGAGCAGAGGTTCTGATCCTTCCGGCATCCTTCGTCGATCCGGACAACGGCAGCGGCATCGTCATGAGCGTTCCAGCCCACGCCCCTTACGACTATTTGGCCTTGAAGGACCTCTACGACCGGGATCTGAGCGGCTACGGTATCACAGAGGACCTTCGAAAAATCGAGTTCATCTCTCTGATCGAAGTTCCCGACTACGGCGAGTTTCCCGCCGTCGAGGTTGCAGAGGAGCTGGGCGTCGTGGACCAGAACGATCCCAGGGCCGAGGAGGCGACTAAGCTCGTCTATCGACGGGAGTTTCACAACGGCGTTCTCAAGGAGAGGACCGGAAAGTACGCCGGGGTCGCCGTCTCAAAGATCAAGGACATCCTCCTCGCAGACCTGATCGAGGAGAAGATCGCTGAAACCTTCTACGAGTTCAGCGAAACCCCCGTCATCTGCAGGTGCGGGACCCGGTGCGTCGTCAAGATGGTCAAGGACCAGTGGTTTTTGAACTACTCCGACCCCGAATGGAAGGGGCGAGTCCTCGAGTGCCTGGCGAGCATGAGGCTCATCCCCGAGGAGATCAGGACAGAGTTTGAGAACAAGGTCGACTGGCTGAAGGAGAAGGCATGCGCTCGGAGGAAGGGTCTTGGCACAAACCTGCCCTGGGACAAGGAGTGGCTGATCGAGTCCTTGGGCGACTCCACCATCTACATGTCCTACTACATCCTGGCAAAGTACGTCAACGCCGGGATGAATATCGACAACCTGGTGCCCGAGTTCTTCGACTACATATTCCTCGGCAATGGAGACCCGAACAATGTCGCCGATCTCTCGGGGATACCCCTGGAGACGGTCATTCAGATCAGAAAGGACTTCCAGTACTGGTACCCCGTGGACCTGCGGTCCTCGGGAAAAGACCTGGTTGCAAACCATCTCCTCTTCTTCCTTTACCACCACGTGGCGATATACCCACCGGTACTCTGGCCCAAGGCGATGGCCGTCAACGGCTTCGTATCCCTTGAGGGAAAGAAGATGTCAAAGTCGAAGGGGCCGCTCCTCACCCTCCGGCGGGCCGTCGACGCCAACGGGGCCGACGTCACCAGGCTCTACATCCTCTCGAACGCCGAGCACACCCAGGACGCCGACTGGCGAAACGAGGGGGTCGAGTCGACGAGGCAACAGGTGTTGCGGTTCTACAATCTGGCAAGGGAGATCATCGCCGATCAGGAGATCGACGAGGGGGCAGAGCCCGAGCTGATCGACCGCTGGATGGAGAGCCAGCTTCAAAGGAGGATCATTGAGACGACGGAGGCCCTGGAGTCGATCCAGACCCGCCGAGCGGTTCAGAGCGCCTTCTACCACGTGATAAACGACCTCCGATGGTACCAGCGGCGGGGCGGGAGAAACCGTCTAAAATCCGTCCTGGACGTCTGGGTGAGGCTGATGGCGCCCTTCACGCCCCACGTCTGCGAGGAGATCTGGGAGGAGATGGCAGGAGAGGACATCGGCGCCTTCGGAAAGGACGGATACATCTCCCGCGCCCGGTGGCCCGAGGCCGACCCCGAGAAGATCGATTCCGAGGCGGAGATGGCCGAGGACCTCCTGGAAAGGACCCTCTCCGACGTCGAAGAGATCATCAGGGTCACAAACCGAGAGCCTGAGAAGATCACCTTATTCACCACTCCATCGTGGAAGAGGGCGATGCTGAAGGCGGCCCTGGACCATAAGGAGGCGGGAGACCTGAACGTCGGCTCGATCATGAAGACGGCGATGGCCCTTCCCGAGGTCGCAGCCCACAAGAAGGAGGCCCCCAAGTACGGCCAGAGGCTGATGAAGGGGGCTCACGCCCTCAACTCCGACCCCCTCTCCATCGACGAGCTTGAGACCCTCTCGCGGGAGAAGAGGTACCTGGAGAAGACCTTCGACTGCAAAGTAGAGGTCTATTCGGCGGACGAGCCCGGCGAGGACCCGATGAAAAAGAGCAGGAACGCGGAGCCCGGCCGGCCCGCGATCTTCATCGAGTGAAATCGAAAGGATGGCTCCGGACCGGGAGGGCCTTGGGGCCTAAGTGTATTTTTATGGGATATTCTGCAGCTTGCAGCGGGGTGCGCTCTTTGACTATGCGGCGGACGGATTTTTAATATCCGGGAGGCTATGCTATGAAAAGCGGTAGAAAAGCCCTCATTGTCGTGGATGTGCAGAATGACTTCTGTCCGGGCGGAGCTCTCGCTATTATAGACGGCGACTCGATAATCCCGCGCATAAACAGCATGATGGAGAGGTTCGATTTCGTGATCGCCACACAGGACTGGCACCCTCAAAATCAGATATCCTTCGCCTCTAACAATCCAGGGAAAAATATATATGATCAGATTAATATCAGCGGAATAAGCCAGACCCTCTGGCCTGACCACTGCGTACAGGGAACGCGGGGAGCTGAATTTCACGACGATCTTGATTCGGATAAATTCAGTCTGATATTGAGAAAGGGGATGGATCCCCAAATTGATTCCTATTCCGCATTTATTTTTATCGAATACCCCGCAGCTCTGCTGCGGGGATGAGCATATAACCGACAAACAGTTGCTGTGTTCACGTATTTTAGGACAATATTATGCAGCTTAATAGTGCAACGTGTTTGGGGGCCGTCCTAAAAACCAAGACACTAAGGCGGCGGCGCGAAGCATGCCCCGCAGTTCTACTGCGGGGTGCGCCGCCGCCAGTTTGACTGAAAACGACAGAAATACCGAAACCGGTCTTGCTGGATATCTGAATGCCCTGGATATAC
>JBFESM010000091.1:0-7259 GCA_041548445.1 Methanothrix sp.
ACTGATGGAGATCCTAAACTGATGGAGATCCTAAACTGATGGAGATCCTAAACGTTTGTCTCAGGGGCTTTGCTTATGAGATTGGTACAGAGCGTAGCCAGCCTCTAAAAGCGATTTTCTAGTATTCCCGATATTCTTCATATTATCCTCACGCCGAAGAATACCGGAAGAGCCGCCAGTATCGTAGGAATTCCTACGATCGCCCAGACCAGTCGGCTGCCTCTGAATATCTTGGCGCCGTCTAAGGGACCAACTGGTATCATGTTGAACCCCGCCAAAATCAGATTGATGAAGAAGCCGAAGTAGGCAACGCCCATAAGTAGCCCGCTCGCGACGATCCCGCTCTTGATAAGCGTGAAGAAGAAAAGCGTCAGCACTATGTTGGTCATGGGACCGGCCAGAGCTATCCAAAGCTCCTCGCGCCCCGCAGTCGTTTCAGTTTGGCCGACAGGGATGGCGTCGCCGATGGGGCGAGCAAACCGTGGCAGATCATAGGGATCTTTTCGGATCATGACCGCCCCGGGCACGGCGAAGATAAAGCCCATAAAGGCCATGGCGATGATGAAAACGAGCCCCATCCGGTTCGCCCTGTACTCGGCCCAGTAGCCGTACCGCTGGGCTACGAACTTGTGCGCCATCTCGTGCAAAAGGAAGCCCGACCCCACGCCCATGGCCGATATGAAGAAAATGTCGGCTCCGGGTACGCCCCTTTCGCCGATGATGATGGAAAAGGCAAAAGCGAGGACGGCCAGTGATAATGATAGGTCCAATAGCTCCGTTCTGCCTATCCTGCTCGAAGGGCTCATGGAAATCTGCTGAGGGAATCGGCCATATTAATATGTTGATCTGAAGCTCTGAATATCGACTATTTATATCGTGAACGGAATCTTTTGGCGATGAAATTCCTCGACGAGGATCCCGATGAGGGCTTCGATGAAAGTTCTCTGTTGGTAGAGGTCATGCCGCTCTACGAGGGGAAAGACCCTGCCCACGACTTCTCCCACGCGCTGAGGGTCTACAGAAACGCCAAGGCGATCGGGGAGAAGGAGGGCGCAGATTTGCAGATCGTCATCTTGGCGGCCCTCCTTCACGACGCCGGGTCTGGGCCGAAGCTCCAGAAGAGGTCGGCCGAGTCGGAGGCGAAGAAGCTTTCGACCGTCGAGGAGTTCTTGAAGAAGAGGGGCCTTCCAGAGGAGGTGAGAAAGAAGGTCCTTTGCGCCGTGGAGGTTCACAGCTTCTCGAAGGGGATCGAGCCCGCCACCCTGGAGGAGCAGGTCCTCCAGGACGCCGACAGGCTCGACGCCATTGGAGCGATAGGGATTGCCAGAGTATTTCTTACGGGCGGCGCCCTCGGCCGAGATCTCTACAACCCCGAGGACCCCTTCTGCAAGGAGCGGAAGCCGGACGACGGAATGTGGAACCTGGACCACTTCTATAGAAAGATCCTGAAGCTCGAAGACGGGATGCACACCGAGACGGGAAGGAGGCTCGCAAAAAGGAGGGGAATCGTTTTGAGACGGTACCTATCGGACCTGGAGGAGGAGATCTCGAAAGGGATATAGGCAGAGAGGGAAGACCCGAATAGAAGGAGAGAAGGAAAAGGAAGACGGGCAGGCGGGGAGGAGTTGAAGAGAATGGAGCTAATTTTGCACCCGAAGTCGGAGATCGATGCGAGGACGAAGAAACTTCAGAGCCGAATGGAGGACCTGACCGGAGCGATCCTCTTTCAGTCCGTGGACATGCTGTACTTCTCGGGCACCGCCCAGGAGGGGCTGGTCTACGTCCCGGCGGACCCACAGGCCGAGCCCGTCGTCATGGTGAGAAAGAGCCTGGAGAGGGCGAGAGAGGAGTCGCCCCTGGAGGTCAGTCCCCTCAAGGGCCTGAGAAACCTCAAGGCGGACCTTGGAATCCCAGCGGGGGCCAGAATCGGTCTTGAGCTTGACGTCCTGCCCTACAAAAACTATGCAAGGGTGGAGAAGGCCCTGGGGGACGCTAAACTGGTGGACGTCTCCGAGAGGATCAAGCAGATCAGATCCGTGAAGTCGAAGTTCGAGATCCGCCTGATAAAGCAGGCGGCCCGGATTCTGGACGCCGGGATCGGCTCGGTCCCCGACCACCTGGCTGAGGGGATGGCCGAGATCGAGCTGGCGGCCAAGGTGGAGTCGAAGATGCGTGAGTTGGGACACCAGGGCTCGCTTCGTTTTCGAAGGTTCAACCAGGAGCTTCCCATGGGCCACCTGATGGCGGGGCCGAACGCTGCCTATCCGAGCTTCGTCGCCTCGCCCACCGGAGGCGTGGGCCCGTCCCTCCTCCAGCCCCAGGGGCCGGGCTTTCGGAAGATCAAGCGAAACGAGCCGGTCCTCGTCGACTACGGTGGGGTCTACAACGGCTACATCGCCGACGAGACCAGGATCTTCTCCATCGGCAAGCTGCCAAGGGAATTGGAGGACGCCCACGCCGCCGCCCTGGAGGTCGAGAAGGCCGTGGCCGAGGCGCTTCGGCCCGAAAACTCCGGTCGCGAGATCTTCGAGATCTCCGAGGCCCGGGGCGAGGAGCTCGGGTACGGTGAGAACCTCGGCGGCCCGGTCGGCGCGAAGTGCGGCTTCGTCGGTCATGGCGTGGGCATGGAGATCGACGAGTACCCGGTCCTGGGGCCCGTCGACCACGACATTTTGCCGAACATGACCGTCGCCGTCGAGCCGAAGATGATCTATCCCGGCGTCGGCGTCGTCGGGATCGAGGACACCTTCCTCACCACCGAAAAGGGACCGGAGAGGCTGACCAGGCTTCCCCAGGAGATATGGCGGGTCTGAAGGGATAATCGAAATTAAAAACAAAAATCAAATTGCGTGCGGCCCACCCCGCCCTAAAGGACGGGGTATTCGTGACCCTCCGCGCTCCCGAAGTAATAAATGGGAAACTCGGTTCCGCCTCAGACTCATCAAAAAAAAGTGTTACGTCAAAAATGCGAGGTCGTAGAGGGATAGAAGAAGGAGGAAGAGGAGAAGAAGATTAAGATTTTCTCCTCCTGAAAAGGTAAGCTCCCCCGGCCACGATAAGGACCAAAACCACGGTCCCAGGAAGGGTGTAGGACCGACCCGCCGGGCTCACGGTCACCGGGATCTTCATACTCTGGGAGATTACGGTGTCACCCCGGAGGTCGGTGTACTTGATCTCGCTGTTGATGCTGTAGGGCTTTGCCGTCGCGTCCGAATCAACGTCTATCTTGAACTTGACCGTCCTCTCCTCGCCCGGCGCAAGAGCGCCTATGTAGGCCTGATCGTCGGTGGAGGAGAAGGGCTTGAAGACGGAAAGCCTTGCGATGGCGTCGTCGGCCGTCTCTTCGCCGACGTTCCTGTAGGTGACCTCGATGATCCCGTCCTTCTCGCCCGCGTTCAGATCAGCATTGGCGCCCGTGATCTCGAAGTCTGACTCCTTTTTGATCAATACCGGGATGGTGACGGTCTCGTTAGCCCTCTGGTACCAGTACGAAGACTGGAAACCTCGTAGGCCGATCTCGGGATCGAGCTCATCGGCGTCCACCTCGGCATTGTACTGATAATCGTAAGAGAGGCGTAGCTCCATGGGGTACTCGCCCGCAGGGGCGTGGCTTGCGATCTTTATGGTGAACTTCATCGGATCTTTCGACTTGTCGCCGGACCTGAGAGCCTCGATCACCTGGTCACCGGACTTCACCTCGATGAGGTCTGTGGCGGACCGGAGGGTTCCCGTGATTCCGAGGGCCGTCGTCCTCTCTCGTTCGTAGTCCAGCTCCCTATCTGCCAGCGTCTGCTCCATCTTTGTGTCGGCCTTCTTGTCGGCCTCAAAGCCCATAATCCTGCCGTAGTTGGCGAGTTCGACGTATAGGTCGACGGTGTCGCCCCGCTCAAACTCGTTCGTTCCCGCAAGGCTTGCGTCGAGCTTGGGCGAGCCGAAGACGGTCCAGTAGTTCTCCAGCGATACCGAGGGGATGTAATTCTCCGAAGCCTCGGCCAAAACCGGGTTGACCAGGGCCAGAGATATGAACATAAGCGCCGTTATAAGGCCGAAATAGACGATCTTTCTCAATCCTTCAACCTCCTGAAGTGCATAATCAACAGATTTGAGGCTCTGACTTTCAAGGCCGCCTTGTTTTTCCTCCAGTACTCGAGCCTTATCAGAAGCACCGGAAATACGGTGAAGGTGGCTAACAGGGCTAATATGACCGAGAGCACTGTAATCGTTCCGAAGCTGCTGGTCATGGGGAAGGGTGACGCGATGAGGGCGGAGAATCCGAAGACTGTGGTGAGGCCCGAGGCGACTATCGCAGGTCCGATGCTTCCAATCGCCGTGAAGAGCGCCTTCATGGCATCCTCAGTCTTCTCCTTCTCCTCATAGAACCGCTCCATCGTCAAAATGGCGTACTCCGACCCCACCCCCAGGATCAGGGCTCCCAGGGTGGCGGTCATGGGGTTGTACTTCATTCCGAAGACGTACATCAATCCGCCCATCCAGCCAATAACCATGATCATGGGAAGAATCGGCAGGATCGCCTTGACAAAGTCTCTATAAATAAGCAGCAGTATGGAGAATATTAAAACCAGGCCCAAAAGTGTCATCTGTCTTCTGCCGGAGGTGAGAGCACCGATCAAGAGGTTCATCACCGTCATCTCTCCGGTCTGGATGGCAGATATTCCAGGCGGCGGCCCAAACCAGATCAGGTCCTTGTCGACCTCATTTTGGAGCCGTTCGATCCCCACCTGGCCCAGGTTGTCGAAGGCCTGGCCTATGTCCAGGATGATCTGGGCTGTGTCGTGACCGTCGATGTACTGGTACTTGACCTCTTCGGGCATGCGGTCCAAGACGGCCTCGACCTCGGACTCGTCCTGGGGGATGACGCCGCCATTGTAGCTCTTGACGATGGTGGCGAGGCTTGTGGCGCCGTATACCTTGTCCCTCGATTCCACGACGTAATAGCCGAACTCGTCCATCCATATCAGGGTCTTTGGATCGGTCACGTCCCCTTGGACTATGATGTTGAGCTGATCAGTTCCGCCGAATATGTCGTTAAGATGGCGGAACTGGCTGAGGGGCGGAAGATCCTGAGGGATGAACTCTTTGAAATCGGTCTCGATAGGTACCTGGCTGTCGGCATACTGGCCAACAGCGGTAAGGACGGTCGCCACCACCAGCACTGCCTTCCACCGATGAAGGACGAAAGCCGCCTGCTTCACGACGAAGGGGCCTATCGGGGATTTTTTGTTCTTTCTATCCTCACCGTTCCGGCCGTTTTGCTTGGTTCGACCCCTCTCCATCTGGTAGAGAACAGTGACCCCCACGAAGAGGGAAGAGATGTAGCACATGATGATTCCGATCAGGCAGAGGAGGCCGAAGTCCTGGATCATGGGAACGGATGACGAGAAGAGGGAGAAGAAACCGGCCCCGGTTATGGTCAGGGCGATCAGAACTGCGGGCGCGGTGTGGGCCACAGTATCTACCGCTGCCGTGGCGATCGATCCGCCCTGTTGGAACTCCTCCTCGATCCGGTTCTGAAACTGGATGGCGTAATCGATCCCAAGGCCGATGAGGATGGGGAAGGCCGCCATCGATACCATCGTGAGAGGAACATGCAGAAATCCCATCATCCCAAAGGTCCAGATTATCCCCAGAAAGACGATGGGAAGCGGCAGAAGAGGGAGGTGAACGTGCCTGAAGACGAGGAAAAGAGCCACCACCATCAAGAGGCAAGAGATCATGAGGAGCGTTCCCATGGAGGAGTTCATCTCCCCCTCTATGTCGTGTCTGAGGGTGATCTCGCCGGTCACGGTGGTGTCGGATCCTGCGGGAAATTCTGCCATCTCCTCGGCGGAGTAGGCTTCTAGAAGGATGGCCGTTATGCTATCCTGGGATAGATAAGTCGGAAGCTCGATCGATATTATGGTATGTCCCCGGTCGGGGAGGATCGCGTTGAGCATAGTGGGGTTCGTCATCTCAAGCTCATCCAAGATCTCGTCGATCCTTGCCTGGGACTCGGGAACCTTTCGAACTCCCGTCCCCTGAGCCTCGACGTCCATCACCATCTCTGCTACGCTGACCGTTCCCAGGACATTCTCCACCGTCTCCATCTGGCGAGTCAACCGGTCCATAGCCTCCAAGGACTCGGGGCTTGTTACCGAGTCCCCCTCCACCATGACCACGATCGAGTCGCTCCCGAACCGATCGTTGAAGAGGTGGTCGAACTCCACGTAGGGTCTGGAGTTCTCGTCGACGTAGGTCTCCGTATCTGACTCCATGGTGATGCTCTGGGCGTAGTGGACCGATGCCACCGTGAAAAGCGCAGCTATCGTCAGGATGATTATCGGATTTGCCTCGATCCATCTGCCCAGCTTCTCTCCCCTATTCGTGATCTTCACCTTCAGCCGGTCATTCTCTCCTTTCGGAATATTCTGAAACTTCGAGGCGTTCGGATTATACGAAATGTACTTAAAGCTTGTGGCCGACCTCCTCTCGATGAGACGGGAAGAGGTACCTCCCGAAGAGGCCGCGAAGAGGTGCATGATAGACGCCAGCATTCAGATGGCGAAGATGGTGGGGCACAGCGACGCCGCCGGTGCTCTCATAGGATCGCTATTTCTGGCAGAAGGTCCCCTTTCGATGGACGAGCTGGTGGAGGTGACCGGGTACAGCAAGTCTACCGTCAGCACCAACATGACCCTTCTGGAGAATCAGGGGATCGTGCGGAGGATGAGAAAGCCGGGCGATAAGAGAAACTACTACGTTGCCATGCAGAGCATAGACGAGACCTTCAAAGCCGAGAACGAGAAGATCAGACAGATAATGCAGATTCACATCGCCGCCATCGTCGAGGCTGAGAGGATCTTGGAGGATGCTGAAAGGAGCGATGAGGCCGACCGTCTCCGCCGCCTCTTCAGCTCCATGAAGGTGGAGTGCGTCAGGGCTCGGAGGCTGATCGATCTGGTGAGCCCCTTCACCATGGATGAGTTGATAGAGATTCTGGAGCGAGAGGTCAGGGTGCGAGAGGCGGGCGAGCGTTGACCGTCGGTGAGCGCCGAGTCGGGAGACAAGTGGGAGCTGATTCGCTCAGCGCTCAAACTCTTGAAGCTGGAAATCTCCACTCGAACAGGAGGACGGAGGGGGTGGAGACCCTCCTCGGAGATCCTAAGTCCGCGATTCTGAAGCTCTCGGCCCCGATGATCGTATCGATGCTCCTCTTCTCCCTCTACAACGTCGTCGACGCCTTCTGGGTGGCGGGGCTTGGG
>JBFESM010000092.1:0-7228 GCA_041548445.1 Methanothrix sp.
ACCGGTCGCCTTTTGAATCAAACAGGTCTGTACTTAAAAGAACGTGCCGAGTTCTCAGAGGCAAAGTCTGTACACGAGCGGGCTCTTGAAATCGACGAGAAGGTCTACGGTCCCGACCATCCAAACGTGGCCACAATGGTCAACAACCTCGGCGGGGTCCTATACGCTATGGGCGACATTGAGGGTGCCCGAGAGAATCTGGAAAGGTCCCTGGAGATATTCAGGCATTTTCTGGGCGAAGATCACCCCAAGACGAAACTCGTGCGAAAGAACCTGGAATCTCTCCCCCGATAAATTCCTACACGATCACGATCTCGCCGCAGACCCTGCACGCCTCGACTATCCGGTCGAACTTCATCCCCGGGAAGGGGTCGATTAAGCACAAATCCGTAGGCTCCGCCCGCGAAAACAGCTTCTCGGCATCGCCGAAGTAGACCTCGATTTTGCAAGAATCGCCCTCGGCCTCCGCCGCCAGGACCGATTCCGCGCCGACCTCGCCCGCCGGGGTATTGTGCCGCTCGATCTTCTCGATCCCCAGGATCGACCGGTTCGCCTCCAGGTTCAGGATCGCGTCCTCCACCGCAGGGAGCCAGGCGTCGTTGAGGACGACCCGGCTCGCCCCGCCGAGGGCGGCCATGAGGCCCAGGGTTCCGGGTCCTGCGAGGACGTCGGCGATGGTGGTGAGCTTGCCCCGGAAGTACAGCTCCTCCAGGATCTTCATCTTGGGTGCGCTCTGTCTGGGAAACTCAACGTGTATTTTTGACTGATGCTTGTAGATCACAAGCTCGCCGATTAGGGAGGATACGACGTCGCAGCGGAGGTCCGATCCGGCGAGAAGCTCCCAGCGTTGGGGCGCAGCCCGGAGGTCTGCGACGCCTGGAACGCCCCCGCCCCTGATGACCCCCTTGACCTCGGGGACGGCCTCGACGATCTCGGCGGCGGCTTCTTGTGTCAGGCGCTCGCCGACGATTATGAGCTCCTTGGGCCCGAGCCTCGGCGGGTAGGCCAAGGGATAGCCCACCTCCACCAGGGGCCAGCCGATCGATCGGAGGGGGTCGGATCGGCTTCTCAGGTTGTGGTCGATGAGAACCTCCATCGCCTCGATCATCACCAGGTCCAGGGGCGCCCTGCCGCAGCCGGAACACCGATTCAGGCCCTCGATCCTCGCGGCGAGATTCGAGAAGCTCGCAGCCTTATCGAGGGCGGGCTCTGCCTGGCATCTGGGGCAGGCCATGTAAAGCGCATTCAGGCTCGCCAAAACCTCCGCAGCAGGCCTGACCTTCTCGCCCTTACCGGGTTGCAGGACCATGAAATCCCTTAGAACGGGGTCCCTATTTCAGCCTTTCCGGGCGCGTTTCGGGACCATTTTTGGACCCTTTCGTAGAAAGATTTGTAAACAAAAAAGATGCTGCCCATGGGGAGGAGGTTTTGAAGATGGCACAGAGAGGGATTAGGGAATACGACGCCAAGAAGATGCTGGCAGAGCGCCTTCCCAATTACGTAGATGATTTCGATTACGATGGTCAGATCGTCCTTGTCACCCCAGAAACCAATCTGGAGGTGGTGGCGATTGATAACCCGTGGGTCAAGAAGAAAGGGCTGGTGGTCAAACCAGACCAGCTCTTCGGCAAAAGGGGCGCTCACGGCCTGATCCTTCTCGACGCTACATGGGACGAGGTCCGCGAATACATCGAAGAGAGGATGGGAAAAGAGACCCTGGTGGGCACCGTCGTCGGGCCTTTGACGCATTTCCTTATCGAGCCCTTCGTCCCCCACGACGAAAAGTATGAGCTTTACGTGGCCATAAAGTCCGACTACGGCGGGGACGTCATCTACTTCTCCCCCCGAGGCGGCGTGGACATCGAGGCTAACTGGGACAAGGTCACAGAGATCACCGTGCCGATCCTGGCAAGGATCGAGGACCTGGACCTGAAATCCAAGCTTCCGGCAAAATTGGGCGAAAGACGAACGGCGATCGCAGACTTCATCAAGGGCCTCTACCAGCTCTATCGAGAACTGGGATTCGCCTACCTCGAGATAAACCCCTTCGTCTTCCACGAGGGCAAAATAGTTCCCCTGGACCTGGTGGCGCGGCTCGACGACGCCGAGGCGTTCTGGCAGAGGAGCAACTGGAAGGGTCTTGAGTTCCCCGAGCCCTTCGGTAGAGCCCTGACCGAGGAGGAGGCTTACATCAAGGAGATCGACTCCCGAACTGGGGCCTCCCTGAAGCTCACGATTTTAAACCCGAAGGGGAGGATCTGGACGATGGTGGCGGGAGGCGGGGCGAGCGTCATCTACGCCGACACCATCTGCGACCTCGGCTTTGGAGGGGAGCTCGCCAACTACGGCGAGTACAGCGGCGACCCTTCCACCGAGGACACCTACGAGTACACAAAGACGGTCCTGGACCTGATGACCCGGGATAAAGACCCTGAGGGAAGGTGTAAATATCTTATAATCGGAGGCGGGATCGCCAACTTCACCGACGTCGCCAAGACCTTCAAGGGTGTCGTCATGGCCCTCGAAGACTACCGGGAACGGCTTCGCAACACGGGCGTCGAGATATACGTCCGGAGAGGCGGGCCCAACTACGAGGAGGGCCTGCGGATCATGCGCAGTCTCGGCGAGAGGCTGGGAGTCCCGATCCACGTCTACGGACCCGAGACCCACATGACGAGGATCGTCTCGATGGCCCTTGGCGGGGGAGAGTGATGACGATGAAGGACTACACGCTATTTGACAAGAACACCCAGGCCTTCGTCTACGGGTACCAGGTCAACGCGATCCAGAGGATGCTGGACTTCGATTATCTCTGCAAAAGGTCCACCCCAAGCGTCGCCGCCATAATCAACCCCGGCCGTGATGGCATCCACAAGGTATTCTGGGGGACCGAGGAGATCCTTCTTCCAATGTACGGAACGATCCCCGAGGCGGTGGCGAATTACCCCTCAGTGGAGGTGATGGTCAACTTCGCCTCCTACAGATCAGCCTTCGACACCACTATGGAGGCCATGGCTCAGCCGAGCATAAAGACGGTGGCGATAATCGCCGAGGGCGTCCCCGAGAGGATGTCGAGGGTCATGGCCGCCACCGCCAAGAAGATGAAGAAGACTATCATCGGCCCCGCCACCGTAGGAGGGCTTGCCGCCGGAGCCTTTCGGATCGGAAACACCGCCGGAACCATCGAGAACATCATCGAGTCTAAGCTCTACCGGCCGGGCTGTGTCGGTTTCGTCTCCAAGTCCGGAGGGATGCTGAACGAGGCCTTCAACATCATCGCACGAAACTCGAGCGGAGTCGTCGAAGGGATCGCCATCGGTGGCGACCGGTACCCGGGAAGTAACCTCATGGACCACATTCTTCGGTTTGAGGCGAACCCCAATATCGCCATGATCGCATGTCTCGGCGAGGTCGGGGGGACCGACGAGTACAAGATCGTCGAAGCCCTGAAGGAAGGCAAGATCACAAAGCCCCTGGTGATCTGGGTTACGGGAACCTGCTCGAAAGTCCTCCCAGGAAGCGTCCAGTTCGGCCACGCCGGAGCCAAGGCCCAGACCGACCTAGAGACCGCCGACGCCAAGAACAGGGCTCTTAAAGAGGCAGGAGCCATGGTACCAGACTCCTTCGACGGCTACGGCGACGAGATAAAGTTGGTCTATGAGAGGCTGAAGGCGAAAGGATTGGTCAAGGACGTCGACGAGCCCGAGATTCCGACGATACCAATGGACTTCGCTAAGGCCAGCTCCGAGGGGGCCGTGCGGAAGGCCACGAACCTGATCTGCACGATATCTGACGACCGGGGCGAGGAGGTCCTCTACGCCGGAAAGCCCCTGAGCCGCGTAATGGACGACCGGATGGGGATCGGCGGGGTCATCGGCCTTCTCTGGTTCAAAAAGGAGATACCCCCCTGGGCGGCGGAGTTCATTGAACTCGTCCTCCAGATAGTGGCGGATCACGGCCCCGCCGTCTCTGCGGCCCACAACGCCATCGTCGCCTCCTGCGCCGGAAAAGACCTGATATCCTCGCTTGCCAGCGGCCTTCTCACCATCGGGCCGAGGTTCGGCGGGGCGATCGACGACGCCGCCCGGGAGTTCAAGAGAGCTCGCGACTCGGGCCTATCCCCAGAGCAGTTCGTAAGAGAGATGAAGTCGGCGGGGATCAACATTCCCGGGATCGGCCACAGGATCAAGAGCGTCAAAAACCCCGACAAGAGGGTCGAGCTTCTCATCGGCTACGCAAGAGAGAACTTCGCTAGGACCGACCTTCTAGACTACGCCCTCTCGGTCCAGGAGATCACCACCGCCAAGAAGGGCAACCTGATCCTGAACGTCGACGGGTGCATAGGGATCCTCTTCATGGACCTGATGAGTTCCTGCGATGTCTTCGACGAGAGGGACATCGAGGACGTCATAAAGTACGGCTATCTGAACGGCCTCTTCGCCCTCGGGAGGAGCATAGGCATCATCGGCCATATCCTGGACCAAAAGAGGCTCGAGTCGAGGCTCTACCGCCACCCCCAGGACGATATCGCCTACATGCTCCCAAATTTTGAGTGAGGCGAGTTCGAGAAACGGGCCGGTCCTCTTCGGCCGGCCCCTCTTTTATGGAGAGTTTGATCGTGGCTACCATCAGCGAAAAAATATTCAGTCGCGCCTCAGGCCATCGGGCCGAGGCGGGAGAGATCGTAGAGGCGAAGGTGGACTGTGCCATGTCTCACGACGGGACGAGCGTCCTGGCGATCAAGGCCTTCAAAGAGATGGGATCGGAGCGGGTCTGGGACCCGAAAAAGATCGTAGTTCCCTTCGACCACATCGTGCCTGCAAACAACAGCACAGCCGCCGACCTCCAGAGGGAGGTTCGGGCCTGGGTCAGGGACCAGGGGATCGTCCACTTCTACGAGGGTGGTTGTGGGATCTGCCACCAGGTCTTCCCGGAAGAAGGGTTTGCGCTGCCCGGAACCCTCGTGGTGGGGGCCGACTCTCACTCCTGCACCTACGGGGCCTTCGGGGCCTTCGGGACCGGGGTCGGTGCCACGGACATGGCCGAGATCTACTCCCTGGGAAGGCTCTGGTTCAAGGTGCCTGAGACGATCGGGATCAGGGTATCCGGAAAGCTCAAGCGAAGGGTCCTCGCCAAGGACCTGATTTTGATGCTCGCGGGGTCCCTGGGAGCAGACGGCGCCACCTACAAGGCTCTCGAGTACGTCGGCGAGACGATCCAGGACCTCTCCATCTCGGGGAGGATGACCCTCTGCAACATGGGGGTCGAGATGGGGGCGAAGGCTGCCATCGTACCCCCGGACGGGGTCACAGAAGAGTTCCTCAAAGTCAGAGCGAGGGAGCCATACCATCCGGTCCATTCAGATCCCGGCTCCTACGACTCGGAGATGGAGTTTGAGGTCTCCGACCTTGTGCCCCAGGTGGCGGCCCCCTTCAGGGTCGACAACGTCCGGCCTGTCTCCGAGCTTGCGGGAACCGAGGTGGACCAGGTCTTCATCGGAACCTGCACCAACGGCCGTTATGAGGATCTCGAAATAGTAGCCGAGATCCTGAAGGGAAAAAAGGCCAAAACGAGAACCCTCGTCATACCCGCATCAAGACAGATCCTCCTCCAGGCACTCACCACGGGAATAATTGAAACCCTCGTCAGGGCCGGGGCGATGATCGGAACTCCGGGATGCGGCCCGTGCCTGGGCGCCCACATGGGCGTTCTCGCTGAGGGCGAAGTCTGCCTTTCGACCGCCAACAGGAACTTTCCGGGCAGGATGGGTAAGGGCGGCCTGATCTACCTCGCATCGCCCGCCACAGCCGCGGCGACGGCCGTCAAGGGTGAGATAGCAGACCCAAGGGAGGTCTGAAGCTGGGCCAGAAGAGCAAGGGGGAGGCGAAAGAGAATGGCAAAATTCAGAACCGCGGCTCAAAAAGGTATCTCAGGTTCGACCTCCACGTCCATTCGAGCTTTTCTGACGGAAGGGACGGTGTCGAGGAGATCCTGGAGGCGGCCATCGAGAAGAAGCTTGACGGGATCGCCATCACCGACCATGACAGCCTGGAGGGGTCGATCCTGGCCGAGAGGATCGTCCGGGAACAAAATCTCGACCTTTTGGTGATCCCAGGCGTCGAGGTCTCCACCTCCGAAGGCCACCTCCTCGCCCTGGGAATAAAGGAGCTTCCTTTCAAGAAGCGAAGCCCCGAGGAGACGATCGAGTTCGTTCACGACCGGGGCGGGATCGCCATCGTCTCCCACCCCTACCACGTCTTCAGGCACGCCATGTATCGTATACCGGACTGCGACGCCGTCGAGGTCTACAACTCAAAGTACATTTTCGGGATCGCGAACTGGTGGGCCAAGAGAAAGGCCGAGAAGCTCGGCCTTCCGATGGTGGCGGGCAGCGACGCCCACATGGCCAGGACCGTGGGCCTTGGCGTGACCCTGATCGAGGTCGGGGGCGGATGCGAAGTTTCGGACATCCTTGCGGCGATCTGTGCCGGGCGCGTCAGGATTGATGGCAGGAAAACATCGTCCGACGTATTTGTGGGTCAGGCGGCGCGATGGGTGCGAAGACGTATTACGAGCAAATAGAATCTGCAAGTCAAATTCCACAGTTAGAAGGCAAACGTAAAATGCGTCGGCTACAAGAACGTAGAGACTATCATCCAGACCCGGCCGGGCCTGGCCGGAAACAAGCTGGTCGAAAATGAGTCCGGAAGCGGAAACGTCATCACCGAAAGAACGAAGATCGGGGCCGAGAGGGACTCCCTTCGGACCTGAATGCCGTTACACCCAGGATCGGATGGCTCTCCAAGAACGTTGCAGTCAACGACACGGGCAGTCACCCTGAGTACGACCGGAGCGTTGAGGACCGGACCGGAGTCTTCTCCATCGAGAAGTTCATCCAGCTCTGGGGCAACGACACCTGCGGCGCCGTCCAGGTCGACTGGCTCCCCTGCATTTAAATCTGAGATCGATCGAACCACCCCGAAATCGATTGAATTTTCGGGGTGGGTCCATTTGACCCCATGATAAGAGGCCGAGCGAGCAGCTGGAGGGGATGCAGCAGCAAATACTAAATAAAACTCTATCGATGGGATAAATGGCCTGTTTAAAAAGAGATTTATGCTACCTTAACTTCGGATCGGGCTTTGCACGCCATTTGAGGAAGAGAAGGTTCATTCGATTAAAATCAGTAATCTGCGCTATATTTTGAAGTCGGATCGAAATGTGATCC